>JAFQBF010000034.1 GCA_017416735.1 Bacteroidaceae bacterium
TTTTCATTTCTATAGAATGGATTTTATTCAAAAATAACCTCCTATTTCTTTAAACAATGAAATATTATTTGTATCTTTGTCGCCCGAATTATATAGTGTATTGAATTGGGAACACTGGATAAATATAAGGTAGAACTGAAGAATATGTTGACTGATACGGCTGAGTATAAATATCAGCTTGATAATCAGTTCTTTCTTGATTTGGATGCACCTGAAGTGCAGAAAGGTCAAGTGAATGTGACATTAAAAGTGCGTAAGACTTCAGGAGTGTACCAGTTGAACTTTCATACGGAAGGAAAGGTGGTCGTGATTTGTGACCGCTGTCTGGACGAGATGGAACAAACCATTGAGTCGGACGACCGCTTGAAGGTGAAGTTAGGTGAAGAATACGATGAAACCGATGATTTGGTCATTGTTCCTGAAGAAGATGGCTATATTAATGTAGCTTGGTTTGTTTATGAATTTATTGCTCTTAGCATCCCGATGAAACATGTGCATGCACCTGGCAAATGCAATAAAGATATGGTGAGTAAACTAAGCAAGCATTTGCGTGTGTCCGGTGATGAAGAAGAGGATGATTTCGAAGGTTCGGATGAATTGGAAGAACAGCCTCAACCCATTGACCCGCGTTGGAATGAATTAAAGAAAATATTAGATAATAATTAAAGTTTAGAAAAATGGCACATCCTAAAAGAAGACAATCAAAGACGAGAACTGCAAAGAGAAGAACTCATGACAAAGCAGTTGCTCCTACTTTAGCAATCTGCCCTAACTGCGGCGAATGGCATGTATACCACACTGTATGTGGAGCTTGCGGTTATTATAGAGGTAAGTTGGCTATCGTAAAAGAAGCTGCTGTTTAATCAGTAGCTTTTAAAACACGTTTGTATGTTTTATAAAATAAGGCCGACAAGCTTTGTCCTGTCGGCTATTTTATTATAACAGCAAACTAAATTCTTGAAATGATGGAAAAAATTAATGCAGTAATTACAGGAGTCGGTGGATATGTCCCTGATTATGTCTTGACAAATGATGAGTTGTCGAGAATGGTAGATACTACCGATGAATGGATTATGACTCGAATTGGAGTAAAGGAAAGACGCATTCTGAATGAAGAAGGATTGGGTACTTCCTATATGGCACGTAAGGCTGCCAAGCAGTTGGTTCAGAAGACGGGTGTGAGTCCGGATGAAATCGATGCGGTAGTTGTCTGTACCACGACTCCTGACTATCATTTCCCGTCAACAGCTTCTATCTTGTGTGATAAGTTAGGATTGAAGAATGCTTTTGCTTTTGACTTCCAGGCTGCTTGTTGCGGTTTCCTTTATGGTATGGAAATGGTGGCATCTATGATTGCATCAGGAAGACACAAGAAGGTGATTCTGGTTGGTGCAGACAAGATGTCTTCGATGGTAGATTATACCGATCGTGCTACATGTCCGATTTTTGGTGACGGTGCGGCGGCGGTTTTGGTAGAAGCGACTACAGAAGACTATGGTATTATGGATTCCATTCTTCGTACAGACGGCAAGGGACTTCCGTTCCTTCATATGAAGGCAGGTGGTTCTGTTTGTACTCCTTCTTATTTCACCGTGGATCATAAAATGCATTACATCTACCAGGAAGGACGTACCGTATTTAAATATGCGGTTTCGAATATGTCTGAAATCACTGCCACGATTGCTGAAAAGAATGGTTTGACCAAGGAAAACATTCATTGGGTGATTCCTCATCAGGCCAATATGCGTATCATTGATGCGGTGGCTTCACGTCTGGAGGTCCCAATGGAAAAAGTAATGGTGAACATTCAGCGTTATGGTAATACCAGTGCCGGCACACTTCCGTTGTGTCTCTGGGATTACGAAAAGCAATTGAAAAAAGGAGATAACTTGATATTTACAGCATTCGGTGCCGGTTTTACGTATGGTGCCGTTTATGTAAAATGGGGTTATGATGGTAATGTGAAATAAAATAATCCGCAGATTATGGAAAACGCATCTGAAACCGGATGCGTTTTTTTGTCTGCAAACAAAGATATTGATATGCATAAAGCAGGATTTGTAAATATTGTAGGTAATCCGAATGTGGGTAAGTCGACGTTGATGAACCTGTTGGTAGGTGAACGTATCTCCATTGCAACATTCAAGGCACAGACTACCCGTCATCGTATTATGGGTATCCTGAATACGGATGAAATGCAGATTGTATTCTCGGATACACCGGGGGTGTTGAAGCCGAATTACAAGTTGCAGGAATCGATGTTGAATTTCTCGGAGTCGGCATTGGCGGATGCGGATGTATTGCTCTATGTGACGGACGTGGTGGAAAAACCCGACAAGAATATGGAGTTTATTGAAAAAGTTCGTAAGATGCAGGTTCCCATCCTTTTGCTTATCAATAAAATAGACTTGAGCAACCAGGACGCCTTGGTGAAATGTGTGGAAGAATGGCACGCATTGATTCCACAAGCTGAAATCATTCCCATCTCTGCCATCTCAAAGTTCGGGGTGGATGTGGTGATGAAGCGCATCAAGGACTTGTTGCCTGATTCTCCTCCTTACTTCGACAAGGACCAGTGGACGGACAAGCCTGCCCGTTTCTTCGTGACGGAGATTATCCGCGAGAAGATTCTGCTGTATTATGACAAGGAAATTCCGTATGCGGTGGAAGTGGTCGTTGAGCAGTTTAAGGAAGAAGCAAAGAGCATCCATATCAATGCCGTGATTTATGTGGAGCGTGATTCTCAGAAGGGAATCATCATCGGTAAGCAAGGAAAGGCGTTGAAGAAGGTGTCTACCGAGGCCAGAAAGACATTGGAGAAGTTTTTCCAGAAGTCCATTTATCTGGAAACGTTTGTGAAGGTGGACAAGGATTGGAGAAGCTCGGATAAAGAATTGAAGAATTTTGGGTATCAGTTGGATTAAATAGAAATGGGTAATTTAGTAGCAATCGTAGGTCGCCCGAATGTGGGTAAGTCTACACTTTTCAATCGTTTGACCAAGACTCGTCAGGCCATCGTCAATGAGCAGGCGGGTACGACTCGCGACCGTCAGTATGGCAAGTCGGAATGGTTGGGACGCGAATTTTCGGTAGTGGATACCGGAGGTTGGGTCGTTAATTCTGATGATGTTTTCGAAGAAGAAATCCGTAAGCAGGTGATGCTGGCGGTAGAAGAAGCTGATGTGATTCTGTTCGTGGTGGATGTGATGAATGGGGTAACCGACCTCGATATGGAGGTGGCAGGCATTCTTCGCCGTACACAGAAGCCGGTCTTGATGGTAGCCAACAAGACTGACAACAATGACCTGCAATACAATGCGGCCGAGTTCTATTCGTTGGGATTGGGAGACCCTTATTGTATCTCTGCTTTGAGTGGTTTCGGTACAGGTGACTTGATGGACTTGTTGGTAAGCAAGTTCAAGAAAGATACCGTTGAAGAACTGGATGAAGAAATCCCTCGTTTTGCAGTAGTAGGCCGTCCAAATGCAGGTAAGTCTTCCATCGTCAATGCTTTCATCGGTGAGGAACGTAACATCGTAACCGACATTGCCGGTACAACCCGTGACTCTATCTATACCCGTTACGAGAAGTTCGGTTTCGACTTCTATTTGGTTGATACGGCAGGTATCCGCAAGAAAAACAAGGTAACGGAAGATTTGGAATACTATTCCGTGATTCGTTCCATCCGTTCCATTGAAGGGGCTGATGTGTGTATATTGATGATTGATGCGACCCGTGGTATCGAAAGCCAGGACTTGAATATCTTCTCATTGATTCAGAAGAACCAGAAGGGGTTGGTGGTAGTAGTGAATAAGTGGGACTTGGTGGAAAACAAGGATGTGAAGGTGATGAAGACTTTCGAGGAAGCCATCCGTTCACGTTTCGCTCCGTTTACTGATTTCCCGATTGTGTTTGCTTCGGCTCTGACCAAACAGCGTATCTTCAAGGTGTTGGAAGAGGCGAAGGAAGTGTACAAAGCACGTACCAATCGTGTGCCGACAGCCCGTTTGAACGAAGAAATGCTTCCGTTGATTGAAGCTTATCCGCCGCCATCCAACAAGGGTAAGTATATTAAAATCAAGTATTGTACGCAATTACCGAATACACAGGTACCTTCGTTCGTGTTTTTTGCCAATCTTCCGCAATACGTGAAGGAACCGTATCGTCGTTTCCTGGAAAACAAGATGCGTGAGAAGTGGCATTTCTCGGGTACACCGATTAATATTTATATTCGTCAGAAATAAAAAAAAGAGAAGCAGCTTGGTCATAAGGCTGCTTCTCTTTTTTATTTGGAGGAATGATTCTCTTCTTCTTTCACTTTCTTCAGCAAATCTGAGGCGAAGATAAAGTCGTTCAGGCGTTGGTTGGTGGCGCTGAACACTTGGTCTTTCGTTCCTTCCCATTCCTTGTGTCCTTGATAGATGAAGATGATGCTGTCACCGATACCCATTACGGAGTTCATATCGTGGGTGTTGATGATGGTGGTCATATTATATTCGGTGGTGATGTCGTGAATCAGTTCGTCTATCACCAACGAAGTCTTCGGGTCGAGACCGGAGTTCGGCTCGTCGCAGAAGAGGTAACGGGGATTCAGGGCGATGGCACGTGCGATGGCCACGCGCTTCTGCATCCCACCGGAGATTTCACCCGGATATTTGCTTTGCGCATCCGATAGGTTCACACGGTCGAGGCAGAACTGGGCACGACGGGTACGGTCACGGAGCGTATCGTTGGAGAACATATCCAAGGGGAACATCACGTTTTCGAGTACGGTAAGCGAGTCGAAGAGGGCGGCACTCTGGAAAATCATTCCCATTTCGCGACGCAAGGCAATCTTCTCCTTCTTGTTCATACTTAGGAAGTTACGCCCGTCGTAAAGAATTTCTCCCCGTTCGGGAGTGAGCAAGCCGACAATGCTTTTCATCAATACGGTCTTGCCCGAACCGCTTTGACCGATAATCAGATTGGTCTTGCCGTTCTCGAAGCGGGCGTTGATGTCTATCAGAACGTCTTTGTCTTCGAATGATTTATAGATGGATTTCAGTTCTATCATCCCATTAAAAGTTGTGTTAATACTAAGTCGGAAAACAAAATCAGGACGCTGCTCATCACTACGGAGTCTGTACTTGCCTTACCCACGGCGATGGAGCCGCCTTCTACGGTATAGCCGAAATAGGCCGATACGCTGGCGATGATGAAGGCAAAGAACAGTGACTTGATGAAGCTGCACCAGATGAACCATTCCTGGAAGCAATACTGGAGGCCGTATTCCAGGTCTTCGGCATTCAGCACCCCTCCGAACCAACACGTGCAGAAGGCTCCGAAGATACCGGCCACAATGCTGAATATCACCAGGAAAGGAATCATAGTCATCAATGCGGCAATCTTGGGCATAATAAGATAGCCGGCCGAGTTGACACCCATGATTTCGAGTGCGTCGATTTGTTGGGTTACTCGCATCGTTCCTATCTCTGAAGCAATGTTCGAGCCGACTTTACCGGCCAGGATGAGACACATGATGGAGGAGGAGAATTCCAGCAACATGATTTCGCGGGTGGTGTAACCCACCACAAAACGAGGCATCCACGGGCTTTCGATGTTCAGCTTGATTTGGATGGTGATGACGGCTCCGATGAAGAAGGAGATGAGGAGCACGATGCCGATGGAGTTTACTCCTAATTGCACCATTTCGTTCACATATTGTTTGAAATACATCCGCATACGTTCGGGGCGGGAGAATGTCCGTCCCATCAGCATCAGGTATTTCCCGACGGTTGCTATGGGTTTTAATATCATAGTTTTCATAATTTTGAGTGCAAAATTAGTTCTTTTTGTCTGTATTTTGGCAAAACGATGTCTGATTTTCTGTTCTTTTGTCCGTATCCTAAAGATTTTTATTACTTTTGTTGCAAAAATAAGCGTTATGGCAGAGCAAGGAATGGATAATCAGCATATACAAATCCCTCAAGGCACTCCTGAATGTATGGTGTTGCGCGCCGAAGGGTTGGTGAAGAAGTACGGCAAGCGTACGGTAGTGAATGGTGCAAATTTCTATGTAAGGCAAGGTGAGATTGTCGGCCTGTTGGGACCTAACGGGGCAGGGAAGACCACCTCTTTCTATATGACTACCGGCTTGGTGGTGCCCAATGACGGACATGTCTATCTGAACGATTTGGAAATTACCGACTTCCCGGTTTATAAGCATGCGAAGGCCGGCATCGGCTATTTGGCGCAGGAGGCATCCGTTTTCCGTAAGATGAGTGTGGAAGACAATATCGCTTCGGTGCTTGAATTGACTGACCTCTCGGAAGAGGAACAGAAAAAGAAGTTGGAGGAATTGCTCGATGAGTTCCGCCTTCAGAAGGTGCGCAAGAACCTTGGCGACCAGCTTTCGGGGGGCGAACGCCGACGTACGGAGATTGCCCGATGCCTGGCCATCAACCCGAAGTTCATCATGCTCGACGAGCCGTTTGCTGGTGTGGACCCCATCGCCGTGGAAGACATCCAGCACATCGTGTGGAAGCTGAAGGACAAGAACATCGGCATCCTCATTACCGACCACAATGCCTTGGAAACGCTTCGACTGACCGACCGTGCCTATTTGCTTTTCGAAGGCCGCATCCTCTTCAAGGGAACACCCGAAGAATTGGCGAACAACCCAGTGGTACGCGAAAAGTACCTTGGCTCGAACTTCGTGCTCACCCGCAAGGACTTCCAGAAGACGGAAGAGATGAGAAACAAACGTATCGAAGAGCAGACAAGACTTTAAAATCCGTGTAATGATGAAAAGGTTGTTTTTCTTTTTGGGTATCTTGTCCATTCTTTCAAGTTGTCAGATTCAGCAGAAGGGAGAAACGCTCTTCAAGGACAATGGTTATCGGAATGATACCGTTTACATCAGTGGGCAAATCAAGAATCTCCCGGAAGGACATACTCTTCGGGTATATTATAACAAGTGGGTGGAAGGTGAACTGGTGTCTCTGAAAGTTATACCCGATAGTCTCGGGAGCTTCCAGGCTTGTGTGCCGGTCATTAACAGTGCGTCCATCCTTTTTAATTATCATCCGAGAAAAAGTTCACTCAATCTGTTCGTCGAGCCGGGTGAACGGATTGAAATCCATACCGATTGTGAGAAGGAGACACACTCTTTCTATGGAGAATATGCCCAGGCTCATCAGGACGTGTGCGACTACAATGCTTATGTCAAGACATTGGGATTGCCGTACGTCCATATAGAAGCGATGGACAGAGAAATGACTCACGAAGAATTCCTGGCCCGAATCACCGCCGATTGGGGCAAGAAGGACTCTTTGCTGAACGCTTATCTTGAAGTGAATCCTCAAATGTCGCCCCGTGCCGTCAGTCAGATTCGGTTGTCAAATCTCAATCGTTTTGCTTCCCTGCTGATGCAACGTCGTTTTACGCTCGATTTCCGTACCAAGGAGGCTTTCCCCGAGGACTATATGCAGAAGGCCGATTCGGTTTTCCGTATCTGGCCTCGTCCCTATACGTTGATGGACCTTACTTTCCTTCGCGACTACTTGGATTATTATGGTGAGCGGAAAGCGGAAATGCCCGGTACGGTTAAGATGACGATTGATTATCTGAATGAAAAGAAAGGTATGGCACTGACCGAGGAACAATGGAAGGATACCGCTTTTATGGGAACTCCTGAAATGCGTGCTGCCATAGGTGAGGCATACAAGGTCTTGTCCTCGTTGCCCGAGTATGAAAGTGCCGTTATCAGTCAGAATTGCGGAGGGCTTGATGCCGTATCGATGTCTGGAGATATGAAGGAACTGATGACGGCTTATTACTATTATTGGTGTTTGGATGGTATGCGAAAGCCTTTTGCCGAGGTGAATGTAGCTCGTTTCCGTCAGCAAGTGAAGAATCCCGACCTAGCCCGTCCCGTTCTTGAACTTCAGCAGAAGTACGAGGAAATAGCCCGTCGGGAGATGGAAAATGCTGCATCGCTGATGACGAACGACCATTTGAAGGATTGCCAAACCGCCGAATCCTTGCTTGCCGGGATATTGAAGCCTTACGAAGGAAAATTGGTGTATGTCGATGTGTGGGGTACTTGGTGCGCTCCCTGCAAGGAGCAGATGAAGCACGCTTCCTCCATCAAGCAGGCGATGAAGGAAAAAGACGTTGTGTTCCTCTATTTGGCCAACGGCTCGCCTCGCGATTCGTGGGAGAATCTCATCAAGGAATACGGCCTTACCGGCAAGCAGGTGGTGCATTACAATTTGCCGGACGCTCAGCAGAAGATGCTTGAAACGCATTTCAATGTGAAATTTTTCCCCACTTATCTGTTGATAGACCGTAAGGGAAATGTCGTGGACAAGAATCCGCCGCAGCCTGATTCGGGTGATAAACTCATCGGTTACTTGAATGATTGGTTGATGAAATAGTTTTTCTTCCTTTTCCATGCAGAAAGTTTGTCGGGTTGATTTTTTTTTAGCTTTGCAAGGTTTAACGAAATACATAGTAATGATGAAAAACATTTATTTGTTATTGACAGTATGCCTTGGCTTGCTTGCCGGATGCAAGCCGACCGATCCGCAGGCTTTCCGCATCGAGAAAGTCTTGACACCCGAGTTGATGCCCCTACAAGGGCTGACCGACCCTTTCCGCTTGGAAATCAAGCATCCTTATCTCATCGTCCAGAATTCGGATAAGTTGAAGGACAGCCTCTTCCATATCTATGACTTGCGGAACAATGAGTTGAAGAGTGCATTCGGACGTGTCGGTCAAGGTCCGAAAGAGTATGTAATGCCTTGGTTGCTGAACAACCATTTGTCTGAGTTTGTTATAACGAACAATCATAATTCTCTCCAGAAGTTCATTGTCGATAAGGATGGACAAGCCATAATGAAAGAAAAAGTAACACCTGCTTTCCAAATGGCATTGAGCGAGTCGCAGTTCATCCACGATTCGTTGTTTGTGGTCAGCCCTGCATTCTACGGCATTCCGTATATGTTTAAGTGTGATATGAGGAATGAAGAGCCATTGAAAGCATACGCTTATCGTGACACCACCTTGATTAATTATGCCGATGACCCTGACAGAGTGGACAATATGTTTGCCAACCAAAAACGCATTGTGCTCTGCTATGCCTACAAGAAGCAGATTGACTTTATGGATACGGACTTCAACCTTATCAAGCGAGTGAAATTTGATGACTATACGCCGGTATATGGTGTAAAAGTTCCGAAAGATGAAAAACCAAGTTATGTGCAAGGTTATCTCGGGAAACGATATTTATATGCTTTGTTTATGGGATGTACTTATAATGAACTTGAAGCAAGAGAACGAAAGGGTATGCATCTCGAGGTGTTCGATATGGATGGCAATCCCGTGGCACGTTACGAGCTTCAAGGTGAGCGTCCTCGTTATTTTGCAGTAGATGAAGAAACCTTCACGCTGTATAGTCCGTTGAACGGGCTTCCCGAAGACCACTTGTTGATGTATAAGTTGGAAGGTTTGAAATAAGAAAAGAACAAGCGGGGCATCGGTAGGTGTCCCGCTTTTTGTGTATAAAAAGGAACGATTGCTTGTCCTTTTGGAGGAAGAATATTATCTTTGTCCAATCAATGGTTGTTATCATACAAATAGAAAAGAGTGAAATACGACGGAGGATGACAATCCTATCCTGATGTTCGTCGAGCTGAAATAAGGCCTGTCATCATATCCGCGAAGGCAAAAAAATCAATATGCGAAGGCGAAAACGGAAAACGCCTTCGCATTTTTCATAAAACGCCTTCACGTTTTCGCCCGGTCGTCAAATTCGTCTTAAAATCAAAACTTTTGTGCCGTCCGTTTGGCGATTGATGGTAAATTTACTAATTTTGCGCTCTCTTTGTGTAAACTACAGAAAAAAGTAATAATTAAATAAGATAAAGAAAGAAATGAACGTTTCAATGCAGAACGTTGACAAGGTAAGCGCATTGCTCACCGTCAACATCGAAAAAGCTGACTATCAGGAAAAAGTAGAAAAAGTTTTGAAGAAATATCGCCAGCAGGTGAATATGCCGGGCTTCCGTAAGGGTATGGTTCCGATGAGCCTTATCAAGAAGCAGTTCGGAAAGTCTGCTATGGCAGAAGAAGTGGACAAGTTGATGCAGGATGCTGTAAACAACTACATCCGCGAAAACAAGGTGAATATGCTCGGTATGCCGTTGCCGAACGACGAAAAGATGCAGACCATCGATTTCGATACTCAGGAAAACTTCGAATTCGTGTTCGACATCGCTTTGGCTCCGGAATTCAAGGCTGAAGTGACTGAACAAGACGCCATCGACTTCTATACCATCGCCGTTTCTGACGAAATGGTAAATTCGCAGGTGGATATGTACGCTCAGCGTGCTGCCAAGTACGAAAAGGTGGAAGAATATGCTGACCGCGATATGGTGAAGGGCTTGCTCGCCGAACTCGATGAAAACGGCAACACCAAGGAAGGTGGCATCCAGGTAGAAGGTGCCGTAATGATGCCTTCGTATATGAAGAACGACGAACAGAAGGCTATCTTCGCAACTGCCAAGGTGAACGACGTGTTGGTGTTCAACCCGAACGCTGCATTCGAAGGCAACGAAGCCGAACTCTCTTCTTTGTTGAAGATTAAGCGTGAAGAAGTGGCTGAAATGAAGTCAAACTTCAGCTTCCAGATTGAAGAAATCACTCGCGCCGTACCGGCTGCCCTCGACCAGGCTTTGTTCGACCAGGTGTTCGGTGAAGGTGCCGTTTCTTCAGAAGAAGAATTCCGTGGCAAGATTAAGGAAAGCATCGCTGCTCAGTTCGAAGCAGACAGCAACTACAAGTTCTTGCTCGATGCCCGCACTTACTTGATGAACAAGGTAGGCAAGCTCGAATTCCCGGATGCACTCCTGAAGAAGATTATGCTCCTGAACAACGAAGACAAGGGCGAATCGTTCGTGGAAGAAAACTACGAAAAGAGCTTGGAAGAATTGACTTGGCACTTGATTAAGGAACAGTTGACTGAAGCATTCGGTATCAAGGTAGAACAAGCCGACATCTTGGCTATGGCTAAGGAAAACACTCGTATGCAGTTCGCTCAGTACGGTATGATGAGCATTCCTGAAGAAATGTTGGAAAACTACGCCAAGGAAATGTTGAAGAAGAAAGAAACCGTAGAAGGCTTGGTGAACCGTGCCATCGAAAGCAAGCTCGCAGCAGCTTTGAAGGGTAAGGTTGCCTTGAACAACAAGGAAGTTTCTATGGAAGAATTCAACGACTTGCTGAAGTAATCACATACAGACAGAGAAAGAGGCTTTCGACCTTGTATTTCTTTATGCAAAAGTATTTGGTAGTAATACTGCAATTTTGTACTTTTGCTGTCCGAAGAAATGAGGTGGAAAGCCTCTTTCCTGTTTAATTAAACCAAAATCAGATGAATATGAATGATTTTAAGAAGTATGCAACCAAACATTTAGGAATGAATAGCCTGGTGCTTGACGATGTAATCAAGTCACAAGCGGGATATTTGAATCCGTACATCCTCGAAGAACGTCAGTTGAACGTCACTCAGTTGGACGTGTTCTCACGCCTGATGATGGACCGTATCATCTTCTTGGGTACGGAAATCAACGACTATACGGCCAACACGCTTCAAGCGCAGTTGTTGTATCTGGATTCTGTGGACAATACGAAAGACATTTCAATCTATATCAACTCTCCGGGCGGTTCGGTGTATGCCGGCTTGGGTATCTATGACACGATGCAGTTTATCAACAGCGATGTAGCCACAATCTGTACAGGTATGGCCGCTTCGATGGCTGCTGTATTGCTCGTGGCAGGCAAGGAAGGCAAGCGCTCGGCATTGACCCACTCCCGCGTGATGATTCACCAGCCGATGGGTGGCGCACAGGGGCAGGCCTCGGACATTGAAATCACTGCCCGCGAGATAGCCAAGTTGAAGAAGGAACTCTACCACATCATCGCCGAACACTCGCACACCGAATTCGACAAGGTATGGGCAGACTCCGACCGCGACTATTGGATGACCGCACAGGAAGCCAAGGAATATGGTATGATTGACGAAGTGCTGTGCCGCAAGCCTTGACATATATATAATAAGGTATAAGGAATAAACTAAAGAGAAAGAACATTGGGAGAAAATTCTAAAAATAAAAGACGTTGTAGCTTTTGCGGACGACCGGAAAGTGAAGTGGGGCTGCTTATCACCGGGATGAGTGGTTACATTTGT
>JAFQBF010000175.1 GCA_017416735.1 Bacteroidaceae bacterium
AGTTTGTAATGTCTCTTTGTTCACCCATCCTTGTAGGCGATTTTTTTCATCGAACAGCAGATAGCGTACCGTCTTTCTCGGACTGACCAACAGCGTAGCATCGTTGCCGCTTGTCCGATGGAAGTCGTAAAGAGCTTTCAAGTCCACATTCGAGAGGATGTCCGCATTGTGTACTAAGAAAGGTTCGTCGAAGTAGGGGGCTGCTTTTTGGATGCCGCCTCCCGTGTCGAGCAGTTCGTCCGTCTCGTCCGAAATCCATATCTTGATACCGAAATTGTCTTTTGTCTTCAAGAAGTCGATGATTTGGTCGGCAAAGTGATGTACGTTGATGACTACCTCATCGAAGCCTGATGATTTCAGCTTGCCGATGACATGTTCCAATATCGGTTTTCCCGCTACGGGGACAAGGGCTTTCGGCATGTGGTCGGTCAGGGGCTTGAGACGTGTGCCCAAGCCCGCTGCAAATATCATCGCTTTCATAAAGTCGCTTCAAAGGTTTGTTCGATGTTCTGTTCGCGGTGAATCAGTTCCACCTTCACACCGAATTTCTTGTTCAGATGTTCGGCCATGTGTTGGGCGGAATAGACCGAACGGTGCTGCCCGCCGGTACATCCGAAACACACCATCAGATTGCTGAATCCACGTTCCATGTATCGTTTCACGGAAGCGTCCACTAAGGCGTATGCGTTTTCTAAGAAGGGGAAGATTTCACCGTCGTCTTCCAGGAACTTAATGATAGGAGCGTCCAGGCCAGTGAAAGGCTTGTATCGCTCATACTTGCCCGGATTGTTCACCGCACGGCAGTCGAATACGAAACCGCCGCCGTTGCCCGTCGGGTCGTTGGGGATGCCTTTTTTGTAGGCAAAGCTCATCACCTTCACCGTGAGTTGGCGTTTCTTCAGGTCATCCTTGAACTGTTTCATCTCGGTCAGTTCGCGGAGTACGGAGCAAAGGTACGGATATTCGGGATAATCCTCGCGCAAGAGTTGGCGGAGGTTCTCGATGGCGAACGGTACGCTTTGGATGAAGTGTGGTTTCTTTTCGAAATAACCTCGGAAACCGTAGGCACCGAGCACTTGCAGGGTGCGGAACAGCACGAAGTGGCGTAGCTGACTAAAGAAATGGATGCGGTCTATGGTCTTGTACTTCGAAACCGCCTTGATGTATTCGTCCAGTAACTCGTCACGCAAACTTTCCGGATATTTGGCTTTGGCTTGCCATAAGAAGGAAGCAATGTCGTAGTAAAATGGTCCCTTCCGTCCGCCCTGGAAGTCGATGAACCACGGCTCGCCATCCTTTATCATCACGTTGCGGCTTTGGAAGTCACGGTACATAAATGTGTCGGAAGAACTATGCAGCAGCACATTGCTCATTTTCTGGAAGTCGTCCTCCAAACGGTCTTCCTGAAATTCCAAGCCGGTCGCTTTCAAAAAGCAGTATTTAAAGTAGTTCAAGTCCCAGAGTACGGAACGTTGGTTGAATTCTGCTTGCGGATAGCAGTGCGAGAAGTCAAATCCGTCGGCTCCGGCAAACTGAATGGCAGGAAGCAGGCGGATGGTCTTGCGCAGCAATTCCTTTTCTTCTTCCGAGAAGGAGTTGGTGATGCGTCCCTTTTCGATGGCGTGGAAGAGGAGCGTGTCGCCTAAGTCTTCCTGCAAGTAGAACAGCTTGTCGTCCGATACGCATAGCACATTCGGTACGGGCAGGTTCTTCTTTTGGAAGTGATCAGCCATGTAAAGGAATGCTTCGTTTTCTTCTGCACAGGTTCCATATACCCCGATAAGGCTCTGTACGCCAGTCAGTCGGAAATAGCGACGGTTGGAACCTGAGGCAGGCATTTCTGTAATTTCTTCGGCAGGTACGCCGGTATGCTGTTGATAGAGTTTCTGTAAGTTTTCTGTTATCATGATTCTTTTTTGCTTTTGTAGGCAAATTTAGGAAAAAACAAGCAATTATTCGTATAATCTTTTATTTTTTACTTTCCGATGAAAAGTTTATGGATGAAATGTCATATCTTTGCGCTCTTTAACGGATTTGAATGTTTCATAAGAATGAATTGCTATAAGTTTTTCGGACTCTTGCTCTTGTTGCTGCATGTCCCCGCTATGCTTTCTGCCCAGATTGAGCTGAACCGTTATCAGTCAGATTATCGGGTGGACTCCACCCGGGTAAAGGCGTTGTATCTGGATATGGACAATCTGTTCTTTTTCAAGAATAACGAATACCACGGAACGTTGATGAAAGGCTATACCTTGCCCGGTGCTTGGGTAAATCCAAAATTCACTTATCAACCTCTTTCGTCGGTTAAGATTGAGGCAGGAGCCTATATGTTGATGTATAGTGGAGCGTACAAGTATCCTAACTATGCTTATCAGGACATCAGCAAATGGAAGGGAGGACACTATCAGAAAGGAATGCACCTGTTACCTTATTTCCGGGGACAGTTGAGTTTGGGACGATTTAATTTTGTGTTGGGAAGCTTGTATGGTGGTTCCAATCATCGGTTGATGTTGCCTTTGTATAATCCGGAATTGAACTTGACTGCCGATCCCGAGTCTGGTTTCCAGCTCCTTTATGACTCTCCTCGTTTTCATCTGGATGCATGGATTAATTGGCAGAGCTTCATTTTCGAGACAGATACACATCAGGAAGCTTTCATTGCC
>JAFQBF010000176.1 GCA_017416735.1 Bacteroidaceae bacterium
GTGCTGACTTATTATGAAAAGCCCAGCGACGTAAGAAACCAGATGTATTATTATAAGTATATAGACGAGCTGAACAGCCAGCATACTTATCCGGAAAATCTCTTGATTACGAACGATGAGGCTGCCTTGACCGAGGAGCAGGCGAACAAGCATTTCGCTTCCATCGACGAGCAGACCAGTGCCATCGTGGCGGATCCGGACAATGTACACAAGCGCTTTGCCCGTGCCTTGGACTTCTATTTGGTGCAGGACTTGGACAATGCCTTGACGGATTTGACCGAGGCCATCAAGTGTGAACCTCATTTCTTCTTACCTTATTTTAATAGGGCCATTGTCCGTTATAAGCAGATGGAATATCAGCGGATGGCTCAGGGGTATGAGAAAAAGGAGAAGCCGGAAGGAGCGATGCCGGGCATCATCGGGGCTGAACATGAACTGGTGAAGCGCGATTTGGACAAGGTCATCGAACTGGCTCCGGACTTTGTGTATGCCTATTATAATAGAGGTAACATTTTGGCGGCCTTGAAAGACTACCGGGCAGCGATTGTGGACTATGACCGTGCCCTGGAGCTGGACCCGAACTTGGCGGAAGCTTACTATAACCGTGGCTTGACGCATATCTTCCTGGGCAACAACCGGCAGGGAGTTCAGGACTTGAGTAAGGCGGGTGAACTGGGTCTTTACTCGGCTTATAACATCATCAAGCGGTTTACAGAGCGTACGGAATAACATTTTTCGGCTAAAAAGAGCTGAAATCCAAAAGATTTAGCTATTTTTGCAGCCTTATAAAAGGAAAATATATACGATTATGATAAAGATAACTTTCCCCGACGGCTCCGTTCGTGAATATAACGAAGGAGTTACTGGTCTGCAAATTGCAGAAAGTATCAGTTCACGCTTGGCACAGGACGTGTTGGCTTGTGGCGTGAACGGTGAAACAATGGAATTGTCTCGTCCTATCAACGAAGACGCGAATATCGTGCTTTACAAGTGGGACGATGCAGAAGGTAAGCACGCTTTCTGGCACACAAGTGCCCACTTGCTGGCCGAAGCTTTGCAGGAACTCTATCCGGGCATCCAGTTCGGTATCGGTCCTGCCATCGAAAACGGTTTCTACTACGATGTGGATCCGGGTGAAACAACCATCAAGGAAGGCGACCTGCCGGCTATCGAAAAGAAGATGGCTGAACTGGTAGCCAAGAAGGAGGCTGTGGTACGTCAAGACATCAGCAAGGCTGATGCGCTGAAGATGTTCGGCGAACGTGGCGAAACCTACAAGTGCGAGTTGATTTCTGAATTGGAAGACGGTACTATCACCACTTATACCCAGGGTGCATTTACCGACCTTTGCCGTGGTCCTCACTTGATGACTACTGCTCCTATTAAGGCCATCAAGTTGACATCGGTAGCCGGTGCATACTGGAGAGGTCAGGAAGACCGCAAGCAGTTGACTCGTATCTATGGTATCACCTTCCCGAAGAAGAAGATGCTGGATGAATATCTGGCCTTGCTGGAAGAAGCCAAGAAGCGTGACCATCGTAAGATTGGTAAGGAAATGGAACTCTTCATGTTCTCTGAAACCGTAGGTAAGGGTTTGCCGATGTGGTTGCCGAAGGGTACTGCCCTCCGTCTCCGCCTGGAAGATTTCTTGAAGCGCATCCAGAAGCGTTTCGGTTATCAGCAGGTGATGACTCCGCATATCGGTAACAAGGAATTGTGGGTAACATCAGGTCACTATGCCAAGTATGGCAAGGACTCGTTCCAACCGATTCATACTCCGGAAGAAAACGAAGAATACCTGTTGAAGCCGATGAACTGTCCTCACCACTGTGAGATTTATAAGCACAAGCCTCGTTCATACAAGGATTTGCCGGTTCGTCTGGCTGAGTTCGGTACCGTATATCGTTACGAACAGAGCGGTGAGTTGCACGGCTTGACCCGTGTACGTAGCTTTACGCAGGACGATGCCCACATTTTCTGTCGTCCGGACCAGGTGAAGGATGAATTCCTCCGTGTGATGGACATCATCTTCATCATCTTCCGTGCCTTGAACTTTGAAAACTTCGAAGCTCAGATTTCTCTCCGCGACAAGGAAAACCGTGCCAAGTACATCGGTAGCGATGAAAACTGGGAACGTGCCGAACGTGCCATCGTGGAAGCTTGTGAAGAAAAGGGCTTGAAGGCAAAGGTGGAATATGGCGAAGCAGCATTCTATGGTCCGAAGCTCGACTTCATGGTGAAGGATGCCATCGGCCGTCGTTGGCAGTTGGGTACTATCCAGGTAGACTATAACTTGCCGGAACGTTTCGAACTCGAATATATGGGTTCTGACAACTTGAAGCATCGTCCGGTGATGATTCACCGTGCGCCGTTCGGTTCAATGGAACGTTTCTGTGCCGTATTGATTGAACACACCGGCGGTAAGTTCCCATTGTGGTTGACTCCTGATCAGGTTGTGATTCTCCCGATTTCTGAAAAATACAATGGGTATGCAGAAGAGGTGAGAGCTTATCTTGATAGTCAGGATGTTCGTGCCATCGTCGATGACCGTAACGAAAAGATTGGCCGCAAGATTCGTGATAATGAGTTGAAGCAC
>JAFQBF010000177.1 GCA_017416735.1 Bacteroidaceae bacterium
AGTGTCATACTTCAACATATAAGCCAAATAATCTACCGGGCACAAGTCGTTGATACCTACAATCTGGATATCGTTACGAGTTTGAGCTGCACGGAATACGAAACGGCCGATACGACCGAAGCCATTAATACCTACTTTAATCATTGTTCTTTAAATTTAAAGGTTTTATAATAAGTTTTTAATCACGTGAAATCAGATCTTTTGCACTTTTTCTGCATTTTAATAGGAGATTTCACTGCAAAAATAAGAAATTGTTTTTATATTCGCACACAAAATCAGAATTAAATTAAAAAATAAAATGGGAAAAAGTAATTTTTTACAGGACTTCAAGGCTTTTGCCATGAAAGGTAATGTAGTGGATATGGCTGTCGGTGTCATCATCGGTGGTGCATTCGGTAAAATTGTCACTTCGGTAGTTAACGATATCATCATGCCTCCTATTGGATTGTTCGTAGGCGGTGTAAACTTTACCGATTTGAAATGGGTAATGAAGGATGCCATCCCCGAACAGTTGAACGAAGCGGGCGAAGTGATTCAAGCAGCTGCTCCGGCCGTAACCTTGAACTATGGCAATTTCTTGCAACAGACATTCGACTTCCTCATCATCGCATTCTCCATCTTCCTTTTCGTGAGCCTCATCAAGAAAATGAGCGAAAAGAAGAAAGCCGAAGAAGCTCCTGCTGCACCGGCACCTCCACCGGCACCAAGCAAAGAAGAAATTTTGTTGACAGAAATTCGCGATTTATTGAAGGAGCAAACAAAAAAATAACTATCTTTGTCCCCCGAAATAAAAAGGAACAAGAAGAATGTTTAAAACAAACCTCACATAACAGAATCATGCGGCATCCCACGAAATATGGATGCCGCATGTTTTTTAATGAACTCCTTTTTAACGAATAAAGCAAAACTTAACATAAGTAAGAATATTATGAAACAAGACATGATTGTTATTCTGGATTTGGGTAGCCATGAAAATACCGTGGTTGCCAGAGCTATCCGTGCGTTGGGTGTCTACAGCGAAATTTATCCGCACGACATCACCGCTGCCGAGTTGAAGGCGTTGCCAAACGTGAAAGGTATCATCATCAATGGTGGACCGAACAACGTGATTGACGGTGTAGCCATCGACGTACTTCCTGAAATCTACGAAGCCGGATTCCCGGTGATGGCTGCCGGTCACGACAAGGCCCTGTGCGAAGTGAAGCTCGCTCAGTTTGCCAACGACGAAGAAGCTATCAAGGAAGCCGTGAAGAGCTTCGTATTCGATACATGCAAGGCCGAAGCCAACTGGAACATGAAGAACTTTGTGGCCGACCAAGTGGAACTCATCCGCCAGCAAGTAGGCGACAAGAAGGTGTTGCTCGCCCTCTCGGGTGGTGTAGACAGCTCTGTAGTAGCTGCCCTCCTCCTCAAGGCTATCGGCGAAAACCTGGTATGTGTACACGTCAATCATGGCTTGATGCGTAAGGGCGAATCGGAAAACGTAATCGAAGTGTTCCGCAACCAGTTGTGTGCCAACTTGATTTATGTGGATGCTACCGACCGTTTCTTGGGCTTGCTCGAAGGCGTGGCCGATCCTGAACAGAAGCGTAAGATTATTGGTGGTGAATTCATCCGTGTGTTCGAAGAAGAAGCCCGCAAGCTCGATGGTATCGACTACCTCGGTCAGGGTACTATCTATCCGGACATCGTGGAATCGGGTACCAAGACTGCCAAGATGGTAAAGAGCCACCACAACGTGGGTGGTTTGCCCGAAGACCTCCAGTTCGAACTCGTTGAACCGCTGAAGCAACTCTTCAAGGACGAAGTTCGTGCTTGTGGTGTAGAACTCGGCTTGCCTTACGAAATGGTTTACCGTCAGCCGTTCCCAGGCCCGGGCTTGGGCGTGCGTTGCCTCGGTGCCATCACTCGCGACCGCCTGGAAGCTCTCCGCGAATCGGATGCCATCCTCCGCGAAGAATTTGCTATCGCAGGCCTCGACAAGAAGGTTTGGCAATACTTCACCGTAGTGCCCGACTTCAAGAGTGTGGGCGTGCGTAACAATGCCCGTTCGTACGATTGGCCGGTTATCATCCGTGCGGTGAACACCATCGACGCTATGACTGCTACTATCGAACACATTGATTGGGCCATCCTCGACAAGATTACCAAGCGTATTCTTAATGAGGTGCCGAACATCAACCGTGTTTGCTACGATATGTCACCGAAACCGTCGGCGACTATTGAGTGGGAGTGATGCATTTACACATTTGTTCATTCGTTAATTTGTTGATAATTAAATGTAAAACGGTGGAAGGGTTCTTGCTGGATCCTTTCATCGTTTGTTGCTTTTTGGGTTTTAGGGCCGAACCATTTCTTTTTAGATTCTGATGATGGTCTCCTTCGTTTTAATCGGTTTTCATTAGTGGATACAGATTTACTCTCTTTATTGGGGCCTGTTCCCCAATTTGACCATAATCCTTTATTGATTTTGCTTACTATTTGTGATTAATGGCGTAAATCGTTATATTTGCATGGATAAGTAAAAAAGAATGGGATAAATGCCATGAGGTCAGAGTTATTGGCTTAATCATTCAGGTTTATTCTTTTTACTTTTATAGCATGAATGAATTATATATAATAAGGTATATCTATGGAAAATCAGAATAATAACCAGCTGCAAATAGAGTTGAAGGATGAGGTAGCACAAGGTACTTACGCTAATTTGGCGATTATTGCTCATTCGAGTTCAGAATTTATTGTTGATTTTGTTAGGGTGATGCCCGGCTTGCCTAAGGCAGGGGTTCAATCGCGGATTATTTTGACTCCGGAACATGCGAAACGCTTGATGTTTGCTCTTCAAGAAAATGTAGCGAAGTACGAACACCAGTTTGGCCCTATCCGAATGCCGGAAGAAATGCATGGAGGCCAGGGCGGTCCTGACGGAAAGACCTTTATCCCTCCAATTAATGGGTTCAAAGGTGATGCATAAAGAATTTGAATAGTTAAAAAAATATAATAATCCACTTTCTAGGTGTTTTTCAGGGGGTGGGTTATTTTATTTTTTCTCCTTTTTATTGCTGAATAAAATATTATCCGTAACTTTGCACCCCGAAAAAGTGTATTTCGACTTTATCAGCTAAAAGGCTGAACATTACATTGATAATAAATAATATAATATATAACAATTAAAATTTAACAAAATGCCTACTATTCAACAATTAGTAAGAAAAGGAAGACAGGTATTGGTTGAAAAGAGTAAGTCACCTGCGCTTGACTCATGTCCTCAAAGACGTGGCGTTTGTGTTCGTGTGTACACTACTACTCCTAAGAATCCGAACTCTG
>JAFQBF010000140.1 GCA_017416735.1 Bacteroidaceae bacterium
GAAGGTCCATAAACCGAAAGTAGAGAAAGACATTTGGGGCAAGATGTTCGGTTGGATGCTCCCTTCCGACTCTACCAAACTCGCTCTTTCGCAAATGAACATGATGGGTATTGGTGCCAAGATGATGCGATTCCTGATGCAGAAGAAGGGCGTGGATTCCCTGGAAAGCCTCCGTCAACAAGCCATCGACAATGGTGTGGAGTTCATCGCTTGCCAGATGTCGATGGACGTGATGGGCGTGAAGCGTGAGGAATTGCTCGACGAAGTGACCGTAGGTGGTGTAGCGACCTATATGGACAGGGCCGAACAGGCGAATGTAAATTTATTTATCTAAGAAAACGAAGAATGGAAAAGATAACATGCATTTGTGTCATGAGAGAGCTGATGATGGCTCTCTCCGACTTTGAAAACAAACTGATGGATGCACACGGCGTTTCGTTGAACGAGGCGATGGTGCTTTGTGCTTTGGGAGGCGAATGTGTCACGGCATCGGTCATTGCCGAACGGACGGGTTTGCGTCCTTCCCATGCCTCCAAGGTCATCGGGGCTTTGGAAGAACGGGGCTACCTGATGCGTGAATTGGGCAAGCAGGACAAGCGTCAGATGTATCTTTCGCTTACGGACGAAGGCAGGAAATGTCTTGATAGAATCAAGGCATATCAGTTTGAAGTGCCTGAGTTGTTGAAGCCTGTCTTTGAGGCATATCAAAAGAATTAAAACATCAACTTCACCAAATCATCAGCTGCTGCTCCATCAAAGTAGTGGCTGATTTCCATTTGTGATAGGCACTCCCGAATGGCATCCGCTTCATACGCTACCCCCTGCAAGGCTTTTTCTACCTCCGATGCCGGAAGATTGCCCAAGAAATCACCCCCGAAGCGACAAGAGGCTATGCGGTTTTCTTTGAGAATGAGGTGCACTTCCACCGTGCCACACGCCAAACGGGCGGAGTGTGTCAAGGTTGCTTTGGGCGAATGTCCGTAATTCCATTCCCAAGTAGCGAACTTCTCATCGGTCAGCTTTTGGATGTGAGCCAAGTCATCTTCCGAAAGCTTGTATTCGGCATCCTTGTAATTACAAGAAAGAATCTCTTCCAGTCGTTGGCTGAACGCTTGTATATCTGCTATTTCTGGCAAGTATTCGCGAAGATTGGCCACCCGACTACGCACCGAGGCGATACCCTTGCTTTGAAGTTTGGTGGCGGAAGGGTTCAGCACTTGTGTGAGTATGTCCAAATCGACATCATACATTAGTGTGCCATGCACCATCAGGCGATTGCGAGATACCCTTTTCGCGAAGCCGGAAATTTTTTTCCCCTTCACCAATATGTCGTTGCGACCTGAGAGAGTGGCAGGTATGCCCAAGGTTTGGAGGGCCTTCATCATCAGCGAGGCATATTCGGGATAATCACGTTCGAGGTCTTCCGAACGTCCCACGATGGTGTAATTCAAATTGCCGAGGTCGTGATAGACGGCTCCCCCACCGGTTACTCTTCGCACCAGGGCTATGTCGTTGGCTTTCAGATACTCCAAGTTGACTTCCGTATTGACTTCCTGATTGTATCCGACAATGACCGCAGGACGGTTTTGCCAAAGATAGAAAACGGGCTCATCAATGGGCAAGCTTTCGAGGCAAAACTCATCGAAAGCCATATTGTAATAGGGATTTGTATGAGGGTTTCTTAAATATCGCATAAACTTTCTTTATTATTAAAGACAAAGTTATAACATATTTTTATAATTTTGCCACCAATAAATTAAAATTAGGTATATGAAGAAAAAATATTTATTGCTTGCCCTGTTGGCCTTGGGATGTATGGGCAACCTGCAAGCGCAAAGAAAGCGTGTGTCTCCATACGCACCCCAGTTGGAGCAATTATATAATAAGGTAGATGCGGCTCAGAGCCCGGCGGTAGCTAACAAACCGTTGATTGGTATCTCGCAAGGCTATAGCGAGAAGAAGAATTCGGTGAATACGGCTTACGTGAATTCGGTGCTGATGAATGGCGGTGTGCCTTACATCATCCCCGTGACCGATGACGTGGAAGTGCTTCGTCAGATTGTGGCACAGCTGGATGGCATCGTCTTTACCGGTGGCGAGGACTTTGCACCTGCTTATTATGGTGCGGAAGAACACGAAAAGTTAGGTGAAGTGAACGTGCCCCGCGACACGTACGACTTGACGCTATTCAAGTTGGCCAAAGACCGAAACGTACCTATTCTGGGCATCTGCCGTGGCCTTCAGCTCATCAATGTGGCGATGGGCGGTACGCTCTATCAGGATTTGCCGAGCGAAAAGCCATCGGACATCAACCATCGTCAGGAAGAAGAAGGTACGGTAGCCACCCATTCTGTGTCCGTGGTGAAGGGAAGCACTATGCATCAGATTTTGGGCAAGGATGAAATCCAAGTCAATACCTTCCACCATCAGGCTATCCAGAAGTTGGCTCCCGAGTTGAAGATTGTAGGTTGGGCCAATGATAGTGTGCCCGAAATAATTGAGGCCTTCCCCAACCGTCAGATTTTCGGTGTTCAGTTTCATCCCGAAATCTTCACCAATGCGGGCGAGACGGTTTTGTCAAACCTCTTCGCGTTTTTGGTGAAACGTGCTGACGTTTTCAAGAAAGCCAAGGACATTCATACGCGCATCCTTTCGGTCGATACCCATACCGACACTCCCCTATGGTTCCGTGGCGGATATAGCGTGGGCTTGCGCAAGAACAATCAGGTGAACATCCAGAAGATGGAGGAAGGAAAGCTCGATGCCCAATTCCTGGCGGCATTCCTTGGTCAGAAGGAAAGCGATGAAGCATCCTTGCAAAAGGCGGTGGAGAATTGCACAAACCTGATAAAGGGCATTCATACAGATGTGGAGAAATACAAGGACGCTTGTGCCATTGCCTTGACTGAAGAGGATGCCTGGCGCTTGAAGGCCGAAGGAAAGAAGGCATTTTTCATCGGTATCGAGAATGGTTATGCCATCGGTAGTGATCTCAAGAATATCAAGAGATACAAGGAGATGGGTGTGAATTACATCACGCTTTGTCACTCGTATGACAATCACATCTGCAATTCATCGACCAATACCCAGGATGCCAACAAGGGTTTGACCGCATTCGGACGCAAGGTGGTGAAGGAAATGAACAAGCAGGGTGTGCTCATTGACCTCTCGCACGCCAGCGAAGGTACTTTCTGGGATGTGATGAAACTTTCGAAAGACCCCGTATTTGCCTCTCACTCAGGTGTGAAAGCTCTTTGCAACAGCGACCGTAACTTGACCGACGAACAGCTTCGTGCCTTGGCCAAGAATGGTGGCGTCATCCAAATCTGCATCTTCCGTAGATATCAGAATGACAATCCGGCTGAGGCATCTGTAGTGGATGTAGCGCGTCACATTGACCACGCCGTGAAGGTGGCAGGCATCGACCACGTGGGCATTGGCTCAGACTTCGATGGAGGTGGCGGATTGTTGGGTTGTAATGGCGACAACGATATGATAAACATCACCGTACAACTCCTTGATATGGGTTATACTGAAGAAGACATCCGTAAGATTTGGGGCGGAAACTTCTTCCGCATCTTGACACAAGTAAGAAAGTAAATAACTATTTGTCATTCAGAGGAGTTGATTTTAAATAGATAAACATTTATATTATGAACAAGAAATTATTTCTCTCCCTGTGCCTGGTCGCATCGTTCGCTTTTTCGGCTATGGCACAACACAAGCAGTATGAAGAAGAGGTTGCTTTCTGGAAGGAACGCATCAAGACCTTGGCATCCGACGAGTTCGGTGGCCGTAAGCCATTGACGGAGTACGAAACCAAGACTATCAACTACATTGCCGATGAGTTCAAGAAGTTAGGCTTGGAGCCGGCCAATAACGGTAGCTACTTTCAGCCGGTACGCGAAATCTCTACCCTCGCCCGTCCCGACAAGAACCGTATCCGTGTAAAGGGTGCCAAGGGAAGTATGGATTTGAAGTTTCCGGAAGACATTGTGATTTGGACACTTCGCGGACAGAAGAAAATCAATGTTCCCAATACGGATTTCGTATTCGTGGGCTTCGGTATCAATGCTCCCGAATATAATTGGAATGACTACGAAGGCATTGATGTGAAGGGAAAGATTGTCATTGCGATGGTGAACGATCCGGGATTCTATGACAAGAACCTCTTCCGTGGACGTAATATGACATACTATGGCCGTTGGACTTACAAGTTGGAAGAAGCCAAGCGCCAAGGTGCTGCGGGTGCGTTGGTGCTTCATAACACCGCTGCTGCATCCTACGGTTGGAATGTATGTAGCACATCGCATATGCAACATAACATTGGCCTTTGCTCGGACGATTTGAATGCCGATGCATTGGCTTTCCAAGGTTGGTTGCACGAAGAAGCTGGCAAGAAGTTGTTCGAATTGAGTGGCCTGGACTTCGAAGAAATGACCGAAGCGGCCAAGAAACCGGGTTTCAAGAGCGTCACAATGAAAGCCAAGAGTAAGGTAACTATGAACATTCTCGAAATGAATGTAGGCGAATCGCACAATGTAGCTGCCATCCTTCCGGGTACCGACTTGAAAGACGAATACATCGTATGTACCGCACACTGGGATCATTTTGGCATCGGCGATGCCGTGAATGGCGACAGCATCTATAATGGTGCAAGCGACAATGCATCGGGTACGGCTGCTTTGATGCTCTTGGCCAAGAAGTTCAAGGAATTGCCTGTCAAGCAACGTCGCTCTATCGTATTCGTAGCCGTTACTTCCGAAGAATGTGGTTTGTTGGGTTCGCAAGGTTATTGTGAAAATCCGCTTTACCCCTTGTCGAAGACAGCGGCCAATCTGAATTTCGATGGTATTGCTCCCGCTCTTCGCACTACCGGTGTCACTCTCCGTGCCGCAGGCAAGACCAATACCGATGCCTTGGTAATAGCAGCAGCGGCGGCTCAAGGTCGCCAAGTGCGAATTGTAACTGAAGACCCGGCCGGTGGATATTTCCGCTCGGATCATTTCAATTTTGTGAAGAAAGGCGTTCCTACCGTTCTTTGCGGAGGAGGTGGTGAAGTCATCGATAAGGAAAAGCAAGCAGCCATCCCTAAGGCTTACCGCTATCACCAGCCGAATGATGAATACGATGAATCGTGGTGGAATTTTGACGGTGCGATGGAAAACCTCAACTTGATGTTCAGCATCGGCTTGATGATTGCCAATCAGGATGAAATGCCGAAGTGGGCGAAGGATGCCGATTTCCAAAGACAATAAAATAAAAAGGGTGGATTTTGAAGTCCACCCTTTTTTATTCGATTAATGAATCAAGCTATACTTTCCTTCGGTAATCTTGTCGATAGGAAGCGACTTGTAAACCATCGTATAACCACCACCGGCTACGGCTTCGTGTGTATCTTCTTCATAGAAGAAAGCCACCTGTCCATCTTCCTGAAGAATCATAGTCGAGTATGCCGAACCAATGTTTGACACTTGATAACGTCCGTCCCAATCCTTGGCGAAATCAGCAGGAGTACCATAATCAGAAGCATCAGCCAATTCCTTGTAATAGATACCTACGTTGGTGCGTTGAGGACCGAAAGGCACGGATTGCAAAGCCAAGTGCATCTTCTTGTTGTCGCTGTTGCGCCATACCGGAAGAATCATAATTTCACCGTTGCAAGAGTTCTTTTCAGCAGTTACCCCATTGT
Source organism: Bacteroidaceae bacterium (assembly GCA_017416735.1). GTDB lineage: Bacteria > Bacteroidota > Bacteroidia > Bacteroidales > Bacteroidaceae > Phocaeicola. Next base: position 5,693 of record JAFQBF010000140.1, read on the forward strand.
TTTCAGCACCCGAGAATGCACATTCGCCCCAGCTACCTTCAGCCTTGTCGGCGTTGGTGAATTTGAAGATATTGTACATACGTCCACCGGCTGTACGTGAGCTCAAGATGATAGAGCCATCAGGAAGTTCCTCAGTCTTCGGTTCGTCCCCCTTGCTGGGTACACCCGGTACATTCACGTCACCCAAAATCTTCCAGTTGTTACCGAAGTCATCCGAGTAAACCACGAAATTACAGAAGTTGTTGTCCTTGTCGCGAGCCAACATACAAGCGTACAGACGGTAGTAATCGCCCACCTTGGTGCGTGTACTCTGCATAATGCGTCCCGAGCCGATGAACATTGACTGGATAGGGCCTACCTTCGATTCATCCAAGGGTACATAGAATTGGTCGGTGATGATGCTTGGCTTTCCCCAAGTCTTTCCACCGTCTTCACTATGCATAATGGCTACTTGGTTAGGCACTTCACGGCTTGAACGGAAGAATACTTGATGTCCGGCTACACAAAGAAGCAACACCCGGTCGCTTTCATGGTCGGCTATCAAGCAAGGGTCGCCATAACCTGCGGTGAGCGACTTGTTCGGGTCGTTATCCACCATAATACCGTCGCCTTCGATGATGGTAAAGATGTCCCCCCAAGTCTTGCCGTTGTCCTGGCTGATGCGTCCGTGGAGGTCAACTCGGCCATAACCGATGTCGGCACGGCAAGGACGTGAGTCGGCTACGGCCAGGAGGTCACCTTTCGATGTCTTGGTGATGGAAGGAATACGATAAGGCACCACATCCTTGTCCGGAGTGGAAAATACTTCGAACGGGCCTTGTTCTTCATACACTACTTGCTTACGTTGCTCCCCACAACTGGCCATTGCCATCAGGCAAAGAGAAGCAACAAACAAACGGGTCATTTTTCTCATAGTTTGTGATTTTACATTATTATTAAATCATTTTATTTTCTCTTTGCAAATTAAGCAATATTTTTCTGAATTAGAAAATATGAATGGGAAAATCCCTATTACTTGTAGGGAAATTCCTCCAAACGATTAGGAGTTTTCATTTTCAGGTGTGATTTTCCACCCGTACCTTTGTCGTACAGAAACGGATTACTAACCCTTTAAAAACTGAAAGATATGAAAGCGCGAATGATGAAAATGATGGGATGGATGCTGATGATGGTTGGCATAATGAGCCTCACTTCCTGCGAAGTGGAAGTCAGACCTTGGCACGACGATGTTCACCACGATGACCGTACTTACGAGCTTTGCAGCCGTACTTGGGAAGAATCGTGGGTGGAAGCCGGAAACCGATACACACAAAGACTGGACTTTTACAATAACCGCACCGGACGCGAATTTCTGCGCATAGAGTATTGGGATGGCGACGTTTCGGAAGACATTTATCGTTTCAACTGGATATGGGACGGAAAGGACTGCATCCGTATGGATTATGGCCCGGGCGACATCTCCTACTTGGAAGAAATCTGGATTCACGACAACACATTGACTGGCTATTTAGATAATGTAGAGGTATATTTTAAAGGAAGATTGTAGAAGGATAGGTATTTTTTATTTTTAAGGAAGAATTGTTGTAGGTTTAAGTAAATATCGTTAATTTTGTATTGATAATTAGTTTTAAACAACTAAAATGTTATAATATGCCTACATTGTTCATTCTATTTGGGATGCGTTTTTGTTTCTATACAGAAGATCATGAGCCTGTACACGTACATGTAATAGCTCATGGTATTGAAGCAAAATTCAATTTGGATCCAGAGATTACTTTGGTTTACAATAAAGGCTTAACGACTCGTGAGGTAAGGTTAGCCAAGGAATTGATTGCAGAAAACGAAGAAATTATTCGTGAAAGATGGAAGGATATTTTTTATCCCGAAAAGAAATAAGATTTAAAGGAAAGGAGGACTTTATGGAACATTATGAAGTTTGGTTGGACAAGATTAATATTTATGTCCGCAATGCACAAGGTGATGTCGCTAGTAAGCCCATTGCTCGTTATGAACGTTTACATAAAGCATCGGATGAACAACGCAATGCTTTTGAACTTTCTTCTTGTGGGGTTCATTGGTTTGATTTGGATATAGATTTGGCATTCGATAGTTTCTTTCATCCGGAAAAGTATAATTTATTGGCGATGTAGTGAATGATAAAAGGGAGCTTTTCGCTCCCTTTTATCATTACTCACTCTTGATGCTCACCACCGGATTTTCATTCGCCACACGCCAAGACTTCACGATGACCGTGCCGAGGATGAAAGCCATAGCCACGATGCCTACACCTATATAGATAAGAGGACTGATGGCAAGGATGTCTCTGAAATTGGTCGATACCCACAGCTCGCCCACATACTTCGATGCAAGCGTTCCTATCAATACGGCCGGCAAGGCGATGATGACTACATCCTTGCAAAGCATCCGCAGAATGTTTCCTACCTCTGCCCCATTCACCTTGCGGATAGCGATTTCCTTGCTACGTCTCCGCACTTCGTCGTTGGTGTAGCCGATGACACCTAATAAAGTGATGAAGAGAGTAACAATACAAGCTATAAGTACGGAATCCCTGAAGATACGGGCAGAACGGAAGATGTTGCTCATAGCATCATCGACGGGTTTAAAGACAATCTCTTCTTGCGGATAAAGTTTTTTCATATCTTCATTCAACCGTTGGAGATTATCGGCAAAAGGTTCTTTCAATTTCACGTGAAGACAAGCCGTTTCTGCTTCATTATTCCACCAACGGATGCAATAAGGTTCCATTTCTACACGGTCAGGGAACGAGTATTCGATGATGCCCGTTACGGTTCCCATTTCAGGTACAATTTCCCCTATTCCATTGCTTGTCCAGCCCATCTTCTTTACGAACGCTTGATTGACGACCAGTTCATTGGGCTGAGTATGGTATTTCCCTGCTATCAGTTTAATGTTCAACATTTTACAGAAGTCTGTATTGGCGAAATTGCTTCGAGGGAAAAACAAGACAGTACCATTCTCATCTTTTACAGAGAAAGGGGCATAAGCTTCCAATATAACCGTATTCGCATTCTCGACTCCTTCCACATACGGCAAGTTGCGTATATTGCTAAGCCC
>JAFQBF010000035.1 GCA_017416735.1 Bacteroidaceae bacterium
ACTGCAGCCTTGATGATAGCTTGCATCTGTTCCATGTTGTTGAAGTTGAACGCAGGGATAGCGTAACCACCTTCTACTGCCTTAGCAAACATTTCCTTAGTGTTTACCAAGCCTAATTCTTTGTAATTTACCATTGTTCTATAATATTTAATAGTTAATGAATTCGTTTCTTGTCGCAAATTTAGTGATTAATGTTCAGATTCCCATCATAATCCCCATAAAAATATCGAATAAAATGGGCTAAAGTAAAAAAAATGCGTGTTTCTTTTTCTATTTCAAAGAAATAACTTACCTTTGCAGTCCGAAAATGTGACCATTACACATTGTTGTTACCAAACAAGCAATAATAACAATAAAAACATATACTGAAATGAAAAAAGGACTTCATCCAGAAAACTACCGTCCGGTAGTATTCAAAGACATGTCAAACGGCGATATGTTCTTGTCTCGTTCTACAGTGAACACCAAGGAAACTATCGAGTTCGAAGGCGAAACTTATCCATTGGTTAAGTTGGAAATCTCTAACACTTCTCACCCGTTCTATACAGGTAAGTCTAAGTTAGTGGATACAGCTGGTCGTGTTGATAAGTTCATGAGCCGCTACGGTAACCGCTTGAAGAAGTAATTTAGGACTTTGATTGAGTTTTAAAATAAAGGGTTGAATCATTCGATTCAACCCTTTATTGTTATCTGAACTTCCCGTCCTGCCAGCGGAGGACAATCGGCTCTTTCCGCAAGTGGGGCAACAGCTTCTCTCGGTCTTCCTTGTTCAAGTAATCGGGAGTGCTATATATATAGGTAAGGGAAGCATCGTCTTTCGAAAGCGAAACCTTCATCAAGTGCATATCCGCCTTCTTGCGAATCAAAATATCCTCATCCGTAAGCGTATCGTTCGGCAAGAAGAAAGCATCGGCCTCGGGAGTTTGCAGGAAATTCTTGGCATCCAGTTTCTTCGACCAATCCGAGGTATAGAAATGCACCTCACTATCGCAAGCCGAAGCGCACACTGTCTTCACCATACAAACCACGTTGGTCGAGTCATTGAGCGGAAGCAATTTCATCTCTAACGTGCCGACGGGCGAGGTTTGCATCAATACATAGTTTTCGGTCAGCGCCTTCATCTCCGCTTCATTGCCGAAACGGTTCTTCACCACTGCCTTCATGTTGCTATCCAGAAAGTCAATGCAATCCTCCTTGTTCGTCTGCGTCAACAAAGGAGCAATGGAGTCGGGCATCGATACGAAAACCGACTTCATGTTCTGCGCCGTGGCAGACAGGGCGCAAAAGATGCTGACAATTATCAATAAACGTCTTCTCATTTCCATCTAAACGCCTTCACGTTTTCATTTGTTCTTCTTCATCGGCAACTCACGCTCCGTGCGGCTCTTCCAGATAAGGTATAAGCCCAAAGCTATCAGCGGCAAGCTGAGCAACTGACCGATATTAAGCGTCATACCCACTTCCTCGGCCACTTGCGGGTTCTTCATGAACTCCAACGCCAAACGGGTACCGAAGAATATCAGCAAACTGACACCGGTAATCAAGCCTACGTACTTCTGCAAATGGAATTTGTGATACATCACATACGACACCACCCCTGCCGTCAAGCAATAAAGCATTTCGTAAATCTGGGTAGGATGACAAGCCTGACCTTCGTACAACTGGTGCCACTCACGGGAGCGGACAAACTCGAATCCCCAAGGCATATCCGTAGGGAAGCCGAAGATTTCGGAGTTCATCAAGTTACCGAAACGGATGCAGAAGCAAAGCACCGCTACCGAAGGAATCAAGCGGTCGAACAGCCACCATACACTTTGCTTGGTAATCTTGCGAGAAAACCACCACAAAGCCAGGATGACACCGAACACGCCGCCATGACTCGCCAATCCACCTTCCCATATCTTCAGGATTTCTACGGGATTGGACGTGTAATAATCCCACTGATAGAAAAGGCAATGTCCCAGGCGGGCACCCACTACTACACTGACAAGGCTATACACGAACAACTTATCGACCCATTCTTCGGGGTATTTCTCTTTCTTGAACAACCATTCGGCATACTTGTAGGCCAGGATAAAGCCCAAGCCCCACATCAAACCGTACCAACGGATTTGACGACCCGCTATTTCAAAAATGGTGGGATCAACATCCCAAACAATACTTGCTAGCATCTTTTCATCTATTATATTTATAGTATCTTGTCATTCTTCCTCCCTATGGTCGTCTGAATGACAAAACGAATTTACACCAAATGAGCAATCAACTCTTCACGGTCGCCATGCAACAAGTCAATCACCGGCACTTCAATCATGGTATAGCATCCCGGTTGCTGACGCATCGTGGCACGGGCACAGCACACCATCACTTGGGCAGTCAATGCCGGATTGTTGATTTTCATATTGAACTCGAACAACTGGTTGTGAGTCGTACCCGACACGCCCTTGCGCACCAAGTTCACGCCATGACCCACATCGTTGAGGTCGTCCACACAAGGAACCTGCTTCACGTGGGTTTCATCGTTCACGAAGTATGGGTCGGCCTTGATGGCAGCCTCAACCGCCTTGAAGTCCGCACCTTCTTCCAATTCCACATACACCATACGGCGATGAATGCCTGTACCTGTCGGGATGGTCATCGACAAGGCATCCTTCACGCCATCGATGGCACGAACGGCCACCGAGTGTCCCATCGAACGGCCCGGGCCGAAGTTGGTATAAGTAATACCCTTCGGAGCGATGGCTTCGAGCAACGTACGAACTACCGAGTCACTTCCCGGATCCCATCCTGCCGAGATGATGGCTACAGAGCCATTCTCTTTAGCGGTTTCGCCCAACGAACGTCGGAGCGAAGTAATCTGTGTATGTATGTCAAAGCTATCGACAGTATTGATACCCATCGCAAGAATCTTCTTGGCCTGCACTTCCACCTGACGGGTCGGACTTGCCACGATGGCCACATCCACATCCTTCAGTTCAGCAATGTCCTTCACCACTTCGTATGCCGCAAGTTCGGCCGGCTTGTTTTCGGCACCATTACGACGGATAATACCTGCTATTTCAAAATCCGGAGCTGCTTGAAGCGCTTCCACAACCGATTTACCGATATTGCCGTAACCCACTACGGCTGCTCTAATCTTTTTCATCTTTATCTTTGTTTATATAACCTATTTCCAATTAATGGACACAAAAATAGACATTTTGTTTTATACCTATATAAATATCGCACAATTATTTTTATTTTTGCAGACGAAAAAACGAAACGAATATGATAGAATACATCAGAGGCGAACTTGTAGAGACGACTCCCGCCCTTGCGGTCATCGATTGCAACGGAGTGGGCTACGGCATCAACATCTCGCTCAATACTTACTCCGCCATCCAAGGCAAGCCGAACGTGAAGCTTTACATCTACGAAGCCATCCGCGAAGATGCCCACGTGCTCTTCGGCTTCTCCACCAAGCAAGAGCGCGAGCTGTTCCTCCTGCTCATCTCCGTATCAGGCATCGGAGGCAATACGGCACGGATGATACTCTCCGCCCTCTCGCCTGCCGAACTTTGCAACGTGATAAGCTCAGGCAACGAGAAGCTGTTGAAAGGGGTGAAAGGCATCGGTTTGAAAACCGCCCAGCGCATCATTGTGGATTTGAAGGACAAGATAGCCGCCACGGGCGGAGAAACCGTATCGGGAAGTGTGGCCACCCTCTCGCCTGCCCACTCGGAAGTCTATGACGAAGCCATTGCCGCCCTCACGATGCTGGGCTTTGCGCAAGCCCCTTCGCAGAAGGTGGTGACCGCCATCTTGAAAGAAGAGCCCGGATTGGCGGTGGAAAAGGTCATCAAGTTGGCTTTAAAGCGATTGTAAAAGACGAATTGTCACCCAAAACGAAGCGAAGAATCTCGGTTACATCCAATTTATGTATTCGAGATTCTTCACTTTGTTCAGAATGACAATATGATTAGGGATTACTCCTGCACCTCAGCAACTTTTGCTTCTTCTATCTTACGGGTCACAAACTGAATCTTCAGATTTGTTTCCTTCTGCTGCTTGCGAATTTCTTCCATGCCGGAAAGGATGCGTGCCAACTCGGTCAACTCAACGAAAGCCTTGCGGTCGTTCTTCTGCATGGCGGTGCGCCAAGTCTTGTCACCGATGAAAGTCAGCTGGATGTTCTTGTCGGCATTGGCCACAATGAAACCGGCAACGCCACCATCTTCACCTACCTTATAATCAGCCTTCTCGATGGTACGGCCCAAGTCGGTGGTCGTGTAGCTGTCTTTGGTCAGCGGAGTTTCGGCAAAAGTGTCACCCACACTGACTTTCACAGAAGTATGATTCAGCTTGCCACCGGCACAATAGATGGAGGTCAGTGCCATCTCGCCCAACTCACTCACTTGGGCACGGAGGAACGAACGGCCCACATTCTTTTCCACCACCTGAGTGGGATAGAACCAGTTACCGATTTCCTGATATGCCGTATCCTTTTCGAGCACAAAATTACCCTTGATGGAATCCAGCTGAAGCTGCTTGACCTGCATCATGCTGTCCAGATACACCAACGTCTTCTGCTGTTCCTTCAAATCCACCTGTTGCATCAGCTTGATGCCTTGCTTGCGTGCTTCGAAAGCTTTGGGATGCAGCATCTTGATGCTGTCTATCTGCAATTTCGCTTCACTGAAGTTGTCCTGTTGCAAAGCCGCTTCGGCTTTTTGAAGACGAACTTGAGCTTCCTTTTCTCCGCCATCGCCACATCCGGCCAATAGCGACAAGGCCAAGATGGCCGATAATCCTATCTTTTTCATATACTTTACCTTTGATTGTGACGACAAAAATAGTAATTTTGCAGCTCAATACACAAAAAATGGAACTGAAAGAACATTTTAAAGGAAAGATTTTTCAACTGATATCCGAAACCGCCGACGAACTGGGCTTGGAATGCTACGTGGTGGGAGGATACGTTCGCGATATATTCCTGAACCGCCCGTCGAAGGACATTGATGTAGTGGTGGTGGGAAGCGGCATCGAAATTGCCCAAGCCTTCGGCAAGAAGCTTGGCAAGGGAGCACACGTTTCGGTGTTCCGCAACTTCGGTACGGCACAGGTAAAATATAGAGATACGGAAGTGGAATTCGTAGGTGCCCGCAAGGAATCGTATAGTCACGATAGCCGCAAGCCTGTAGTGGAAAACGGCACATTGGAAGACGACCAGAACCGGCGCGACTTCACCATCAATGCCATGGCGGTATGCCTCAACCAAGCACGCTTCGGCGAACTTGTTGACCCGTTCGGAGGATTGGACGATTTGAAAGAGCGCACCATCCGCACACCGCTCGACCCGGACATCACTTTCAGCGACGACCCGTTGCGTATGATGCGATGCATCCGTTTCGCCACCCAACTGAACTTCTACATCGAAGACGAGACATTCTATGCCTTGGAGCGCAACAAGGAGCGCATCGAAATCATCAGCCGCGAACGAATCGCCGACGAACTGAATAAAATCCTCCTCTCGCCCATCCCTTCAAAAGGATTCGTGGAGTTGGATCGTTGCGGCTTGTTACCGCTCATCTTCCCCGAGCTTGCCGCCTTGCAAGGCATCGAGACAAAGAACGGACGGGCACACAAGGACAACTTCTACCACACATTGGAAGTAGTCGATAACATCTCCAAGCATACCGACAATCTGTGGCTCCGTTGGGCCACTTTGCTTCACGACATCGGCAAGCCCCGCACCAAGCGTTGGGAACCGAAAGCGGGGTGGACTTTCCATAACCACAACTACATCGGCGAGAAGATGATACCGGACATCTTCCGCAAGATGAAGCTGCCGATGAACGAGAAGATGAAATATGTACAAAAGCTCGTGGGGCTGCACATGCGTCCTATCGTGATAGCTGATGAGGAAGTGACCGATTCGGCCGTACGTCGATTACTGTTCGAGGCCGGCGATGACATCGACGATTTGATGTTGCTTTGTGAAGCTGACATCACCTCGAAGAACGAAGTGAAAAAGCAACGTTTTCTCGACAATTTCAAGCTGGTACGCCAGAAGCTGAAAGACTTGGAGGAAAAAGACCGCATCCGCTGTTTCCAGCCACCCGTGGATGGTGCGGAGATTATGGAGGTGTTCGGGTTGGAGCCTTGCCGCGAAGTGGGTTCGCTGAAATCGGCTATCAAGGATGCCATCCTCGACGGGGTGATACCGAACGAGCACGATGCCGCATTTGCCTTTATGTTGGAAAAGGCCGCAAAGATGGGATTGAAGCCTAAGGAATAAAAGAAAGAGGGTGTGTCGAAAAACGCATTTTCCTTTTTAAGCACGGATTACACGGATTAACACGGTTTTTAGTGTATATATCATTAAATTTATCCGTGAAATCCGTGTAATCCGTGCCTAAAACACATTATGAAACACACTTCTTTTTTATCAGAACAAGAACCTCAACACATCATTGAAGTTCGCCCAGATAAGCAAACCAAACAAGAGAATCATACCTCCCATTTGGGCATACTCCATAAACTTGTCGCTCGGCTTGCGACGGGCTATGATTTCATACAGCAGGAATAATACGTGACCACCATCAAGCGCAGGAATAGGAAGGATATTCATAAACGCCAAGATGATGCTCAAGAAAGCGGTCATTTCCCAAAAACGGTGCCAATCCCAAACAGAGGGGAAAATACTACCGATGGTTCCAAAACCACCTACACTCTTGGCTCCTTCTTTGGTGAAGACATACTTCATATCGTTCACATAACCTTTCAACGTATTTACACCCAAAGCAATACCTGCCGGGAAGGACTCGAAGAAACCATATTCCAATTTCGTAAGCTTATAGTCGGCCAACGCCTTGGAAGTAGCTCCTACCATATACAAGGTATCTGTCTGCACGGCAATGGTATCACGCACTCCGGCACGTGAATATATCAAAGAGAAGTTAGAGGTCTTTTGTCCGGCCTCTTCAGCATCCGCACGAAGTTCTGCCAATTTGTTGATGAAAGCGTTGTATGAACTCAAAGCTGCACCATTGACCGCCAACAAGGTATCACCTTGCTGGATGCCTATCTCGGCAAAAGGACGTCCAGGTACTACAGAATCTACCACATTCGGAATCAATGGTTCTACAAAAGCAGGATCATCCTTCGCAATGTCCAACAAGCTTACTTCGGGCATAAAGACTTCCACTTCCTGACCGCCACGGTTTACCTTTACCACGCGGGCTTCGGTGATGGCACGAAGCATATCCCCATTGAAACGTTCCAATGGCTTTTCGTCAGCGCTCAACAAAATATCGCCATCGCGAAATCCGATTTCCTCAGCGCGTTCGTTGAACTCCATCCCATAAGTCATATCCTGCAAAGATACGTATTGGTCGCCCCACTTGAAGAGAATCATCGAATAGATGAACAATGCAAGCAGGAAGTTCATCATCACACCGCCTACCATGATGAGCAAACGCTGCCATGCCGGCTTGGCACGGAATTCCCAAGGCTGTTCGGGTTGTTTCAGAGCTTCAGCGTCCTGCGTTTCATCCACCATACCGGCTATCTGAACATAACCGCCCAGAGGCAGCCAACCTACACCATATTCAGTCTCGCTGTTCTTCGGTTTGAACTTAAAAAGCGAGAACCAGGGGTCGAAAAACAAGTAGAACTTGGTCACACGAACCTTAAATAATCTCGCGAACAAGAAATGCCCTCCTTCGTGAATGATAACCAACAACGAAAGGCTCATCATCAGCTGAAGGGCACGAATCAAGAATGTCTCCATTTATAGTCAATCAATTTAGTTATTATTCTTATATCAAGCTTTCGGCGATACGGCGTGCCTCGGCATCCGTCGCCACATAATCTTCGTAAGTCGGCGTCTGAATGAATGGCACCTTGCCCATACATAGTTCAATCACCTCACTCATACGAAGGAAAGATATGCGATCGTGTAAGAAGGCAGAAACCACCACTTCATTAGCCGCATTGACAATACAAGCCATGTTTCCACCCCGATTCAGCGCCTCGTATGCCAAGGCCAAGCAACGGAAACGATTCATATCCGGTTGTTCAAAGGTCAATTCCGTCATTTTCGAGAAGTCGAGACGGTCGAATGACGCCTTAATGCGTTGTGGATAGGAGAATGCATATTGGATAGGCAATCGCATATCCGGCATACCCAGTTGAGCCTTCACGGCACCATCTTCGTATTGCACCATCGAATGAATGACCGATTGCGGATGTACCACCACCTCAATCTGGTCAGGACGTACTCCGAAAAGCCACTTGGCTTCAATCACCTCGAAACCCTTGTTCATCATCGTGGCAGAGTCAATGGTAATCTTGGCCCCCATATCCCAATTGGGGTGCTTCAATGCCTGTTCCTTGGTGACGTGCTGTAACTGCTCCATCGTGAACTTGCGGAAGGGGCCTCCCGAAGCGGTAAGAATCACCTTTTCCAACGCATTGTTCGGTTCGAGACACTGGAAGATGGCCGAATGTTCCGAATCTACCGGCAAAATCGGGGTATGATATTGTTGAGCCAATGCGTTAATCAATTCACCTGCCACCACAAGCGTTTCCTTGTTGGCCAAAGCTATCGCCTTTCCGGCACGGATGGCATTCATCGTAGGACGTAAGCCCGCATAGCCCACCATCGAAGCCAACACCACATCAATCGGTTTGGCTTCCACAATTTCGCACAAGGCATCTGCCCCGGCATAGACTTGGATGGGGAGATCGGCCAACATTTCCTTCAACTGGAGGTATTTGGCTTCATTGGCAATCACCACCGCCGCCGGCATAAACTTACGAGCCTGTTCGGCAAGCAGTTCCACTTGATTATTAGCGGTCAGTGCGTATGCTTCGTACAAATCGGGATGCTCCTCGATGACTTGTAGGGCTTGTGTACCGATGGAACCGGTAGAACCCAATATCGCAATCTGTTTCTTTTTCATGGTCTTAAAACACTATATATTTGGAAGGGTCAAGCGCCCGTCCCTTGTTCCATATTTCAAAATGAAGATGAGGTCCTGTGGTCTTCTCACCAGTATTGCCTACCAATGCTATAGCCTCACCAGCCTTAACGGTATCACCCACTTTCTTTAACAACGAGCCGCAATGTTTATAGACTGTTACCAAGTTCTGATTATGCTGAACCTGAATGACATAACCTGTATCCGCCGTATAGGTAGCCAAGATAACGGTCCCATCCAAAGTAGCCAGAACACTCTCATTGGGAGTTGCGGCAATATCAATACCAAAATGCTTCCTGTTGGCATCGAAAGACGAAGAAACCATGCCACGAGTCGGGCGGAAGAAAATCAATCCCGTTACGGCCGGTGCATTATCAATCGTTGTCAAATTATAACGTTCAGATTCTTCGTATTGCTTGCGGAAATCATCTTCGGCTTGTGTACGCTCCATCAGTTCTTCCGAACGTACCATCGTCAGTGAATCGATGGAATGCACACTATCTACCTTGACCACTCCACCGATGATGTCCTGAATGTTCATCACATACATACGCTGACGTTCCAACATCTGTTGAAGGGAATCAGCACGCAAGGCATTCATCACGACCTGTTCACGAACCTCGGTATTCATATAGCCAGGCAAATAATTACGCAAGGGCGTAAACGCAATGATAAGTGACGCTATCAGAAAGATGACGGTCACGGCAGAAAGCAAGACGGATAAACCGTTCAGCTTAGACACATGAATGCCCACGATTTCCTCCAACGTGTTTTCGTTGATAATAGTCAATTTGTACTTGAACTTGATGTTCTTCCAAAATGCTTTCCGTTTGTTCTTCATACCTTATTATATATAGGGGTTATAACAAGCCTTCGGGAACTTCTACCGTCAGCCTTCTTTTTTTCTTTTCCAGTTTTACCATAAACTCTTCGTGAGCCGGCAAGAGGATTTCCTCGCCTTGGGGCGTCTCGATGGAAAAAAGCACATTCATCGTACTATCGTCCACCGCTACGATCTCACCCAATTCGCCATGGTTGATGTCTGTTACTTGGAAACCCACGAAGTATCCCCACGTAGGAATGTCGTCCGAATCGTCTTCCTCCACAAACTTCTGCGGGAAATACACTTCTACATTCGTGAACTTACGGGCTTGCTCGGCGGTATCCACCCTTTCGAGCTTCACCAAAGCTGTTGTATCCGAGCGGAAACGGTATTCCTCCATAAAGAAAGGCACGAAGATACCGTCCAGCAGACAAATCAAGTAATCACACTCTACCCGATCAAATATATCGTCCGTGAAAGTGAAAGACAACTCTCCCTTCACACCATGAGGCTTGTTGAACACGCCAATCTTGAATACTTCGTCTTTCTTTATCATACTCAAATTCTTGTAATTCTTGCTCCCAACGCATTCAAGCGTTGTTCTATATTCTGATAACCACGGTCTATCTGCTCGATGTTGTGGATACGGCTACTTCCCTCGGCACTCATGGCAGCTATCAACAAAGCAATACCGGCACGAATATCGGGTGAAACCATATTGCCTCCACGCAAATGGAAGTTATGGTCGTGACCGATGACCACGGCACGGTGCGGGTCGCAGAGGATAATCTGGGCACCCATATCAATCAACTTATCGACAAAGAACAAACGGCTCTCGAACATTTTCTGATGAATGAGCACACTTCCCTTGGCTTGTGTGGCCACCACAAGAATGACACTCAACAAGTCGGGGGTCAATCCCGGCCATGGTGCATCGGCAATGGTCATGATGGAACCGTCCATAAACGATTCTATCTGATAATGTTCCTGCTCGGGGATGAACAAATCATCTCCGCGTTGTTCCATCTTGATGCCGAGCCGACGGAATGCATCGGGGATAATGCCAAGATTCTCGAACGACACGTTCTTGATGGTGATTTCGCTTCTTGTCATAGCGGCCATACCGATGAAGCTTCCCACCTCAATCATATCCGGAAGCACCGTATGCGTGCATCCTCCCAACACATCCACTCCTTCGATGGTAAGCAGATTCGAGGCAATACCTGAGATGCGGGCACCCATGGCATTCAGCATCTTGCAGAGTTGTTGCAGATAAGGCTCGCAGGCGGCATTGTAAATGGTGGTGGTTCCCTTGGCTAAGACGGCAGCCATCACAATATTGGCCGTACCGGTCACCGAGGCTTCATCCAGCAACATATAGGTTCCTTTCAATGCGTCGGCCGTAATCTGATATATGCCACGTGTTTCATCGTAATTAAATTTGGCTCCCAACTTCTGAATACCGACAAAATGGGTATCCAAACGACGGCGACCAATCTTGTCGCCTCCCGGCTTTGATATCAGGGCCTTGCCAAAACGGGCCACCAACGGCCCTACCAGCATGACCGAGCCACGGAGACTTGAACATTTCCGGAGGAACTCATCGCTTTGCAAATAATTCAGATCCACATTGTCGGCCTTGAACGAATAAGTATCCAGCCCTAACTTAGCCACCTTGACTCCCATCTCGCGCAACAGTTGGATGAGATTGTTCACATCCAGAATGTCGGGGATGTTGTGTACAACCACTTCTTCCGAAGTCAACAACGTGGCACAAAGAATCTGAAGCACCTCGTTCTTGGCACCCTGCGGAGTGATTTCTCCATGCAACTTATGTCCGCCTTCTATTACAAATGAAGCCATATAAATGGATTAATATTTTCTACGTTGGTTATTGTAATTCTGTTTACGCTGGTTGTTGTGATTCTGCTTACGTTGGTTATAATTATTGCGTTGCGGTCCATTCAAGTGCAAGTCTTCCACCTTCAAGTCGATGGCACCATTGGAATAAGCACGGAGATCGTCCACTATTTTCTGGTCTTCCATACCGTCCTTGTTCCAATTGTTCAGGCTTTTCTTCATCTGTATGGCCAGCAATCTGATGAGCGCATTCTTTTCTTCGCCTTCTTCCATCTCGGTCGCCTTCTTGACCAACCCTTCCAGGATGTGCCCATAATGGCGATAACGGATGGCACCGTTCGAGTACGCTATCTTTTCCGGTTTCATCACCAAGTCTTCTTTCTTCACGATTTCGAACGGATAGTCGATGTCGAGCTTGAAGTCCGACATGATGGCCAGGTGATCCCAAAGCTTGTGCTTGAAGTCGGGCACATCACGCAGATGGGGGAACATACCTCCCATAATGTTGACGATGGTGTTTGCACAACGCTGACGCTCTTCCCTGTCCTCGATGGTCAAGGCATGGTCAACCATATTCTGTACGCTTCGCCCGTATTCGGGAAGCTCCATTTTCTTTCGCTGGGTATTATATTCCATATTGTCAAATAAGTTTCTTTGGTTTGGATGCCACAAACTCCTTCAGGTAGAAAGGTTCAAAGTAGGCAACGTCTTTAAAATCTTCACTCGCCTTCGCCTTCTCGGCCAATGGGAACATCCACTTGGCCAACGGACGGATGTCGTCGATGAAGCGGGCGTTGGGATGAGTTATCTTCTCGCGGCACTTGCCCGAGCCGTTTCCGAAGAAATAGACGGGTTGCTTTTCGAGGAACTCAAGGTAGGAATTCTCGTCGATGATGTCGGCTGAGATTTCACGTTTCACGTTCAATGCACGGTCGTAGATGGCGGCATAGACCTCCATACGGCGGGCATCAATCATCGGACAAAGCAAGGCATCCTCGGGCAAGTCCTGTTGGAGAAGCACCGGCACGCACATCACTTCGAGGGTCGGGAGAGCTATCAACGGAAGGTTGCGTCCATAGCAGATGCCCTTCGCCATCGATACGCCAATGCGAAGACCTGTATAAGAACCGGGACCGCAACTCACCGCTACGGCATCGAGCACCATCCCATGACTATCGACGAAGGACAAAGCCTCGTCCACAAATACGCCCAACTGGACAGCATGTTGAGGTCCATTCAAATCGGCCACCTTGAACTCATTCCAACCGTCTTCGCTCACGGCCACCGAACAAGCTTCAGTCGAGGTTTCTATATGTAAAATACACGACATAATATTATCTTTACTGCATAATAGGTTGCAAAGATAACAAATAAATTCGTTTCGCACCTTATTATATAGATTTTATAACATTTAACCAAGCCTATCCGATTGCGGAAAGGTCTCTTCATCCACTCGCGAAGGCGAAAAGAAAATTCGCGAAGGCGTTTACAAGCAAACGCGAAGGCGAATCCGGACAAACGTCAGCACGTTTTCAAGGAAAGCTCAAGGCACAAATGAAATATCCATCCATTTATACCGCCTCCTTCAAGAAAAAACATTATTTTTGCAAAAAACATATAATAAGGACTATGATACAATCAATGACCGGTTACGGCAAAGCGACCGTAACCTTCGGAGAAAAGAAAATACACGTAGAGCTGAAGTCGCTCAACAGCAAGGCGATGGACCTTTCCGTCCGCATCGCTCCCCTTTACCGCGAAAAGGAAATGGAAATCCGTACACAGATAACCAAGGCCCTCGAACGGGGAAAAGTGGATTTCAGCCTTTGGATTGAAAAGGAAGCAGCCGAAATGGCCACTCCCGTCAATGCCGCACTGATGAGCAATTACTACGAACAGTTCAAGAACATCGCCGCCACTACGGACATCCCGATGCCGGCGGACCTCTTTGCCACCTTGTTGCGAATGCCGGACGTGCTCACCAAGGTCGATATCCAAGAGTTGAGCGACGAGGAATGGGCAGTCGTAAGCCAAGCCATCGACGAGGCCATCACCCAAATCACCAACTTCCGCATCCAGGAAGGCGCAGCCCTTGAAAAGAAGTTCCACGAAAAGTTGGACAACATCGAGGCACTGATGAAGGAAATCGAGCCGTACGAAATGGAGCGCGTGACCAAAATCCGCGAAAAGATTACCGCCGCACTCGAAAAGACCATCAGTGTGGATTATGACAAGAACCGCCTCGAACAAGAGCTTATCTACTACATCGAAAAGCTGGACATCAACGAGGAAAAGCAACGCCTCACCAACCACCTCGCCTACTTCCGCGAAACCATGGCTACCGGCCACGGACAAGGCAAGAAGCTCGGCTTCATCGCCCAGGAAATGGGACGCGAAATCAACACCACGGGAAGCAAGTCGAACCATGCCGAAATGCAGAACATCGTGGTGCGTATGAAGGACGAACTGGAGCAAATCAAGGAACAAGTGTTGAATGTAATGTAATTTACCCGTGTCATCCTGAGCTATGCGAAGGATCTGAAGACACAAACTTATATCTATCATACCATGAAAGGAAAACTGATTATCTTCTCTGCCCCATCAGGCTCAGGGAAATCCACCATCATCAACTACTTGATGACACAGAACTTGAACCTTGCGTTCTCCATCTCTGCAACCAGCCGTGCCCCACGAGGCACCGAACAACATGGTGTAGAGTATTATTTCCTCTCCGCCGAGGAATTCAAGCAACGCATTGCCAACGATGAGTTCCTGGAATACGAGGAAGTGTACGAAAACCGTTTCTATGGTACGCTGAAGGCACCCATCGAAAGGCAGCTGGAGGCAGGCTTCAACGTGGTGTTCGATGTAGATGTAGTAGGCGGATGCAACATCAAGAAGTATTATGGCGACCGCGCCCTCTCGGTATTCATCCAGCCACCCAGCATCGAAGAGCTGCGCAAACGATTGGTAGGCCGTGCCACGGATACCCCTGAGGTCATCGAAAGCCGCATTGCCAAGGCTGAATTCGAATTGGGATTTGCCGACAAGTTCGATGTAGTGGTTGTAAACGACGACTTGGAGAAAGCGAAAGCCGATGCTTTGGAAACCCTTCAAAAGTTCTTGAAGTCATGAGTTTGCCCAAAGAAAAGAAACTAGCCCGCTTCATGATGCACCTCAACGTAATCATTGGGGCGTGGTGCTTTATTGTGTTTGTCATGTCTGTCGCCATGAAAATGTGGCTAACGGCTATTCCAATGGCAGGTTGTGGCATCTGGCAATATTTCAGTTACAAAAGTTGGCAAAAGAAAGCATGATACGGACAGGAATCTTCGGTGGGTCGTACAACCCCATCCACATCGGCCATCTGGCACTCGCCAATTACCTTTGCGAATATGGCGAGCTGGACGAACTTTGGTTCATGGTGTCGCCACAAAATCCTTTTAAAGCCCATTCATCGGATTTGTGGGACGACAACTTGCGCCTGGAGCTGGTGCGCTTGGCCGTGGAAGGCTATTCCAAGCTTCATGCCTCGGACTTTGAATTTCATATGCCCCGCCCATCTTACACTGTAAACACGCTTGAGAAACTCCGTGAAGCTTATCCCGACCGGGAGTTCATTCTCATCATCGGTGCAGACAATTGGGTATCCTTTCCCCGTTGGAAGGATGCAGACATCATCATGAAGCACCACAAGCTGATGGTCTATCCGCGTCGCGGTTATGAGATAGACGAAAACACTCTACCCACCGATGTAAAACTGGTGAACACTCCGATATTGGAGGTCAGTTCCACTTTCATCCGTGAAAGCCTGAAGCAAGGCAAGGACGTAAGATATTTCCTCCATCCGAAGGTTTGGGAACGAATACAGCAGTGTTATCCAGAGCGAAGCGAAAGATCCCGAGAACATAAAGTTTGACATTTATGCCTTTCTATTTGCATCTTACAAAAACAATCATTACTTTAGCAAAAAATATATTAACCTTTTAATAAAAGAACCATGGGATACAAAATTGAACAAATCGAAGGTATCGGTGCAACCTACGCTGAAAAGCTCGAAGCAGCCGGTGTAAAGACTACAGAAGACTTGTTGGAAAAGTGTGCAGCCAAGAAAGGCCGCGTAGCTTTGGCAGAAGAAACAGGAATCAGTGAAAAGCTCATCTTGAAGTGGACCAACCATGCAGACCTCTTCCGCATCAACGGCATCGCCGGACAATTTGCAGAATTGTTGGAAGCAGCTGGTGTTGACACAGTTAAGGAACTCCGCCACCGTGTACCAGCCAACCTCCACGCCAAGGTAACTGAAGTGAACGCAGAAAAGAATCTCTGCAACCGTGTTCCTTCTCTCCCTGAATTGGAAAAGATGATTGCTCAGGCTAAGGAATTGGAGCCTGTTATCACTTATTAATCAACTAAGATTGTCATTCTGAGCGAAGCGAAGATTCTGAACTCATACGCATTTCAGAATCTTCGCTTTACTTATTTCAACAAGCAATTCCCGTTCTTTGCCTTCGCCGTTTCACAAAACTATTTATAGCGACGAAAGTTGAAGAAGTATTTTAAAAACTTGAAGAAAAATCAGGCGAATAAACTATTTATATTGTCTTCACGATTCATTAAATCGCGAAGGCAATTTTTTATTTTGCGAAGGCGAATTATTTTTTTGTGAAAGAGCGAAGGCAACTTCCTTTTTTTTATAAGTGTTGAAAACATCCGTCAAAAAATCAGATATACTTAACTTGCTCATTCCCAATGGCATTTCCTGACTTTTTCATCGATTTTAAAAAATCAGAAAAATCAGCATCCGGCATTGCTGATTTTTTCAAATGCAAATATTCAGCCTAAAAAGTCAGTAATCAGCATTGATAATCAACATATTAGGTACTTCTGATTTTTCTGAAGGATATTTTTGACACCTTTGTAAATTCTGAAACCAAATGCGAGGAGCAATTGTTATAACAACTAGAACTTTAACAAACTATACCATGGACAAATTCAGATTCATCTTCCTTAGCATCATGCTTCAAGCAAGCTTGAGTGTTTCCGCCGGCTTCGCCCCTACCCTTGTGCAAGACTCGCTGAAGGCGCTTTATCCCTCCGCCGACACTGTGGGATGGAGCACCGACAGCCGCTATTATGTAGCGAGCTTCCGTCACAACGGGTTCAACACGAAAGTGTGGTTCGACCCGAAAGGCCATTGGGTGATGAGACAGACCGACTGGCAAGTGATGGACGAAGCGCCCGAAGCCGTGTGGCACACCTTTTCTTTCGGTCCCTACTCGACGGACAATGTATTGGATGTAACCTACGTCGAGTTCCCTCGAATGAAGGCACAAGTCGTGGTACAGATAGGCATAGACAACTCGCTAACCGAATATCAGCTGTTCTACTTGACGGACGGCGAACTCATCAATGCCCGTAATGTAACGGATATGAGCAACATTTTAGGAGCCAATACCTTTCTATAGTCTCGGAGAAGTGCTATCTTTGCAGAAGCATTTCAAACGAAAGACAATGGAAAACGTACAGACAAATTCGATAAAGGCTTGGATATTGGCGGCACGACCGAAGACTTTGGCAGCCGCCGCTACACCCGTTTTGATTGGTTGTTCCTTGGCCGTAGCCGACGGATCCTTTCAATGGATACCCGCCATTCTATGTTTCCTGTTTGCATTCAGCATGCAGATTGACGCCAACTTCATCAACGACTATTACGATTACCTGAAAGGGAGCGACCGCGAAGACCGGCTCGGTCCCGAACGGGCATGTGCCCAAGGCTGGATTACCTTGCCGGCTATGAAGAAAGGGATGATAATCACCACCCTGCTTTCCTGCTTTTGGGGACTCCTTTTATTAAGGTATTGCGGAGTGGAAATGATTCCCGTTGGTTTGCTTTGCGTACTTTTCGCCTTCCTCTATACGGCAGGGCCTTATCCGTTGGCATATCACGGTTGGGGGGATGTGTTGGTGATTGTCTTCTTTGGCTTCGTACCCGTGGGTTGTACTTATTACACCATGGCGCACGACTGGACTTGGAATGTCACCATCGGTTGTGCCGCATGTGGTTTGATTTCCGACCTCTTGCTGATGCTGAACAATTATCGTGACCGCGAACAGGACAAGATTAGCGGGAAACGTACAATCATCGTACGCTTCGGCGAGAAAGCCGGACGATATGCTTATCTCTGGTTAGGAATCATAGCTGTAGGGCTCTGCTCGTATTATGCTTTCCATGGACATCCGTTGGCATCCATCCTACCTCTTCTGTTCCTGATACTGCACTTCACCACTTGGCGTGAGATGGTGCGTATCCATCAAGGCAAAAGACTGAATATCGTATTGGGCAAGACAGCCCGAAACATTGTGGTGTTCGGGCTGCTGTTAAGTCTTGGGCTAATTCTATAATCCGTGCCTAAAATCATTTCTCTATCAGCACAGTCGCATACGCCGAAATACCTTCCTCCCGTCCAGTGAAGCCTAACTTCTCAGTGGTAGTCGCTTTGATGGACACATCTTCCACATCCACTCCCATCAGTTTGGCAAGCACCTCTTGCATTTCAGGGATGCGGGCTTTCAGCTTCGGACGCTCGGCACACACCGTGGCATCCACATTGCCCACCCGATAGCCTTTCGTTGCTATCAGTTCGACCGTCTTTGCCAAAAGAATCTTGCTGTCGATATTCTTGAACTCACCGGCATTGTCGGGGAAATGATAGCCGATGTCACGCATATTGGCGGCACCCAACAAGGCATCGCAAATGGCATGAATCAGCACATCGGCATCCGAGTGTCCCAACAAACCGAGTTCATGCTCGAACTTGATGCCACCTAACCACAATTCACGTTCCGGCACCAACTGATGCACGTCAAAACCAAATCCTACTCTTATTTTCATCTTACGTAAAAATCTAACAGTTTTTCACCTTCCAAATAACCTTCCAAGTGCTGACCGATGCTGACAGGGCCCACACCCACCGGTGTACCGGTATAAAGCAAATCGCCAATCTTCAAGGTATAAAACTGGCTGATGTACGCTATCAGTTCGTCAATCTTGAAAATCATGTCACGAGTATTGCCTTGTTGTACCTTATTGCCATCAATATCCAAATGGAAATCCAAGTTCTGTACATCCTTGAAACGGCTTACCGGCACAAAATCACCAATCACCGCCGAGTTGTCGAATCCCTTACTGATTTCCCAAGGCTTTCCCTCGGCACGCAACTTCCTCTGCAAGTCACGAGCGGTAAAATCGATACCTACCGTCACGGCATCGTAATAACGATGGGCAAAACGGGGAGCAATGTTCTTACCCAATCGGCAGATACGCACCACCAATTCCGTTTCATAATCCACCTGTTTTGAAAAGTCGGGAATAAAAAAAGGCTTGCTGTCCTTCAGCAAAGCCGAATCAGGCTTCATGAAAATCACCGGTTCCTTCGGGAGATTCTCATCCGCATGGAGTTCGTGGCAATGTGCCACATAATTCATTCCTATTGCAATAATCTTCATTTTCTTATTCTATGCTGGTTATGTGTACAAAAATACAAAAAATGTCGTATCTTTGGGCATTCATTAAAACAAATTCACATGAAAAACAACGATTGGAAAAATCGTCTGAATGTGGTGTACTCCACCAATCCGGACTATCAATACGAAAACATTGGGGAAGAAGAAGCAGAAACGCTTCCCAAGAACCAGCAAAAGTTACGCGTCAGTATGGAGAAAAAAGGCCGGGGCGGGAAGACTGTCACCCTCATCCGCGGCTTCATCGGCAGCGAAGACGACCTGAAAGAATTGGGCAAACTGCTGAAAACCAAATGCGGTGTAGGAGGTTCTGTCAAGGACGGGGAAGTCATTATCCAAGGCGACTTCAAGCAACGCATCATTGACTTGCTGAAAGCGGAAGGATATACACAGACAAAATAAAATCTAAATGTCATCCAGAGCAAAGCGAAGGATCTCGATAACATCCACTTTATGCTCCCGAGATTCTTCCTCCCTTCGGTCGTCTGAATGACAAACGTAAAGAAGCCGAACTTCAACAAGTCCGGCTTCTTTTTTTATTGAATGCTTGAATTATTCAGCACGCAAAGTGAAACGCTTGAAAGCAGTAATCTTCAATTCAGCATCAGCAGCCTTCAAAGTTTCTCTTACAGTCTTCTTGCCATCCAAGATATCTTCCTGGTTCAACAAGCAAACTTCCTTCAAGAACT
>JAFQBF010000178.1 GCA_017416735.1 Bacteroidaceae bacterium
GAGGATTTGAAGGAAAAGTATGGCACGGCTTGTTATGTGTTGCCGTTCGATGTGCGCGACCGCAAGGCCGCATCGGCAGCATTGGCTTCCTTGCCGGAGGAATGGCAAGCCATCGACATTCTCATCAACAATGCCGGATTGGTCATCGGAGTAGATAAGGAACACGAAGGCGATTTGGACGAATGGGACATCGTGATTGATACCAACATCAAGTCCCTCTTGGCAATGACCCGTATGGTGGTGCCGGGTATGGTGGAACGTGGCCGTGGACACATCATCAACATCGGTTCGATTGCTGGCGATGCTGCCTATCCGGGCGGCAGTGTGTATTGTGCTACCAAGGCAGCGGTGAAGGCCCTTTCGGACGGTCTCCGCATCGATTTGGTGGATACTCCTCTCCGTGTCACCAACATCAAACCGGGTATGGTAGAAACCAACTTCTCCGTCATCCGCTTCCGTGGCGACAAGGACAAGGCCGACAATGTATATAAAGGCATCCGTCCGTTGACTGGTGAAGACATTGCCGAGGTTGCCTACTTTGCCGCATCGGCTCCGGAGTATATGCAGGTGGCCGAGGTATTAGTGATGCCTACCAACCAGGCTACGGGTACGATTGCTTATAAGAAATGAGTTTTAAAAAAATAAGATGAATATGCTGACAACAACAACTCCCAATATTGAGGGAAAAAGAATTACCCGTTACTATGGCATTGTGTCGGGCGAAACGATTATCGGTGCCAACTTGTTCCGCGACCTCTTTGCAAGTGTGCGCGACATTGTGGGCGGACGCTCGTCGTCATACGAAGAAGTGCTTCGGAAGGCTAAGGATACGGCCCTCCGTGAAATGGAAGAGCAGGCTATGCGCCTTGGTGCCAATGCTGTGATAGGGGTGGACTTGGATTATGAAACCGTGGGCGGAAGCAGCAGTATGCTGATGGTCACTGCCAGCGGTACGGCAGTGTTTATTGAATAATAAAAAAGGTGTTTCTCGAAATGGGAAACACCTTTAAATTTATAAATCGGTTTTCAGAAATTCACGTAAATGCAGGTGATGGATGCCTGGATATTCTGGAAGCTCTCCGCTTACCGGATCCATCGATATGACATATTTGGGATAGTTGTCCTTGATGTCCTGTAGATTGCCAAACTCACGTCTGATGGTTTCGTCCGAGGCCAGTAGATAAGTGGCTTGTAAGTAAATGGTCTTTTCTCCACGGGTAGCAACGAAATCTATTTCCGCATTTCGAAGGATGCCGACAGCCACTCTAAATCCTTGCACCACAAGATGGAGGAGAATGACATTCTCAATCACTTTCTCGATGCTTCCACGGAGATTGAATCCGCAGAGCAGGTTGCGAAGTCCGTGGTCGGTAAAATAATATTTATAGTTCTGTTCGAAGAGCCTCTTCCCGTGTATGTCGTACCGCTGTATGGTTGATATGATATACGCATTGCACAGGAATCGGAGGTAGGAAGCGGTTGCCACATCCGATGTCTTCGTACCCAAAGAGGTCATAGTGTTAGCTATGTTTCGAGTAGAGACCAACTTCCCGATATTGTCGGCTATAAAAGAAGCCAAGTTCTCGATGAAGGATACATTGCGGATACTTTCTCGGGCAATGACATCACGGAGCATTACCGTATTATATACTCCTTGCAGGTAATCCCGTACTTGGCTTTCGTCGGATATGTCATAATGGCAAAGTCCGGGTAGTCCTCCCACTCTCAGATATTCCTGCAAGCTTTTGTCTGAGTCTTCCCGTTTATGGAATTGTAAGAATTCTCGATAAGTGAGGCTATGGATAGGTATTTCGATGTATCGTCCGGCAAGACGAGTACTTAGTTCCGATGAGAAGACGTATGCATTGCTCCCTGTAGCGATGATTTGACATCGGTCTTCTGCTTGAAGGCTACGCAACGCATTCTCGTAATGTGCGATGTCCTGTACTTCATCTATTAACAGGTAATTCTTGTGTTCAGTTGACAATCGGGTATCTACGTATTTATAAAGCTCATCTGCATTAGTGATATGGCTGAATGCGTGAAGCTCCTTGCTGATGTAAAGTGTATTTGCAGCAGGGATATTCATTTGAATCCAGTTCTGAACTTGTTTCAGCATAAAGCTTTTGCCCACTCGTCTTTGGCCGATGAGAATAATCATTGTTCCTCTGTCGAGGAGTGACACGATATGATTCAGGTAAATGGGGCGATTGATAACTTCCATAGCAATGTTTCTTTTATGCAAAAATACAAATTATAATTTGCAAAAACAACAATTCTCGCAAAAATACAAATTATGATTTGCATTTCTAAGAAAAAAGGTGCTCCCCAAATGAGGAACACCTTCTTTGCTATGATAGTACAAACAGATTACATCAAGAATCCGAGCAAGATACCGGCAGCTACGGCCGAACCGATTACACCTGCTACGTTCGGACCCATGGCGTGCATCAACAGGTAGTTGGTCGGGTCGTATTCCAAACCTACTGTCTGCGAGATACGGGCTGCATCAGGTACAGCCGATACGCCTGAGTTACCAATCAACGGATTGATGCGCTTGCTCTTCGGGAGGATGAGGTTGAACAACTTCACGAAGAGAACACCGGACATGGTGGCAATCACGAACGATGCAGCACCGAGACCGAAGATCAATACCGAGTCGAAGGTCAAGAACTCAGATGCCTGAGTAGAAGCACCTACGGTCAAACCGAGGAGGATAGTAATGGTGTCAATCAGCGGGCCACGGGCAGTTTCTGCCAAACGACGGGTCACGCCACTTTCCTTCAACAAGTTACCGAAGAACAGCATACCGAGCAATGGCAAACCGGACGGCACGAGGAAGCAAGTGAGCAACAGACCGACAATCGGGAACATTACCTTTTCTGTATGCGATACGGCACGAGGAGGCTGCATACGCATCACACGTTCCTTCTTGGTGGTAAGCATACGCATGATAGGAGGCTGGATAACCGGTACCAACGCCATATAGGAGTACGCCGATACCGCAATCGCACCCATCAAGTTAGGAGCCAGTTTCGAAGAAAGGAAGATGGCGGTCGGACCGTCCGCACCACCGATGATACCGATGGCACCTGCCTGCATCGGGTCGAAGCCGAGAGCGAGGGCAATCATGTAGGCACCGAAGATACCGAACTGGGCAGCAGCACCCACCAGCATCAACTTAGGGTTCGAAATCAAGGCCGAGAAGTCGGTCATGGCACCGATACCTAAGAAGATGAGCGGCGGATACCACCCCGAAGTTACCCCTTGATAGAGGATATTCAATACCGAACCTTCTTCATAGATACCGACCTTGAGGCCCGCTTCCATGTTGAAAGGTATGTTACCTATGAGCATACCGAAACCGATAGGAATCAGCAGCATGGGCTCAAATTCATGAGCAACCGCCAAGTAGATGAACCCCAAGCCGACCAGAATCATGATCAGGTGGCCAACCGTTGCGTTGGCAAAGCCGGTGTAAGTCCAGAAGTCGGCCAGGTTATTCGAGATGAAATTCAGAAATTCGCCCATGGTTATTCAATGATTACGAGGTCAGTACCTTCAAGGACTGATTCGCCCTTGCTTACATTGATAGCTGCAATCTTGCCGTCCTTGTCGGCGTTGATGCTGTTTTCCATCTTCATGGCTTCGAGGATGATGATGGTCTGTCCCTTCTTCACCATATCGCCTTCCTTTACCTTGATGTCGAGGATAACACCTGGCAACGGTGACTTCACGCCGCTCTTGGCACCGCCGGCAGCCGGCTTCGGTGCAGGTGCGGCAGCAGGAGCTGCGGCAGGACGGGCAGCCGGACGTACCACTGGCTTGGGAGCAGGGGCTGCTTTCACTTTCTTTTCTGTTTCTACGGTGTAGTGTGTACCATTGACCTCTACGTGGACAATGTTTTCTTCCATGTCTCCAATGACTACATTATAAAGGTTGCCATTGATTTTATACTTATATTCTTTCATTTGTTTTATCAGATTAAAAGGTGATTATTATTTCTTCGGCAATTCACGCAAGGTGTAAATCTTCGAGCTCCACGGTGAGTAGCTTCTCTTCACACGGGTGATGGTAAGCACGGTGTCTTCCACGTCGTGTACATCGTTCTGCAACTCGTGCATAGCTAACGAGATGGCTGCGATGACTTCGCCCGGAGCTTCGCCCAACTTCTTTTCCTTGGCTTCTTCCTTGCAAGTGATGTCCTTGGCTTCCATGGCATTCTTGCGGCGGAGGCTGATGGCTGCTCTACCAATCAAGCGGAAGCAGATGTAGAGCAGGATAAGGCCAAAGAATACCACACTCATGGCGGTGATGGACATACCTATACCAGTACTGTCGTGGCTCTGGAACTTTTCCATCTTGGCATTACCTTCGATGGTCTTGTTGTTGGTGCTTGGAGTCACGTACTTGTCGGCGGTTGCACCTTTCACTTCCCATTCAGCTGAGGCATCGCTGATGCGGGCGTATGACTGGTCGGCTTTCAGGGTGCCGGCAGGGATGGTTACTTGGTCCACCAACTTCTTGCCCGAGTCGTAGAGACCTACCCAAGTAGCAGTGTTGCCGTCCATCACGAAGTTGGTGTGGAAGGTACCGCGGTTCGGTTGTCCGTCGGCCCAGAACAGGGCGTGCTGGCGAGGCTTCACGAGGGTAAGCACGTCACCTTTAGGGATAGAATAAGTGGCAGTATCGCCCGCCTGGTTGCTCATGCGGAGCTGGAATCCGGCGAGGTCTGCACTGGTGTATGATTTGTTGAATACTTCAATCCAGGGACTGTGAACGCCGTAGTCGTCTTGAAAATTGCTTTGGTTTTCAATCAGCACTTCGTTCAGAATGAGCTTGGTGTTCACTTCCTTTTCACCGCAGGAAGCCAAACCTA
Source organism: Bacteroidaceae bacterium (assembly GCA_017416735.1). Taxonomy (GTDB): domain Bacteria; phylum Bacteroidota; class Bacteroidia; order Bacteroidales; family Bacteroidaceae; genus Phocaeicola. Next base: position 4,880 of record JAFQBF010000178.1, read on the forward strand.
ACATCATCGCCAAAGACAGAAGGATTCCGATACTTTTCTTGTTCATAATCGTTCTTGTTTTTAGGGATGATTACAAAGGAATGTTACCGTGCTTCTTGGCAGGGTTAGTGAGCTTCTTGGTCTGCAATTGCTGCAAAGCACGGATGACACGGAAACGAGTGTTACGCGGTTCAATCACGTCATCGATGTAGCCATACTTAGCTGCATTGTAAGGATTGGCAAACAACTTGGTGTATTCTGCTTCCTTTTCAGCCAAGAATGCAGCCGGGTCAGCCTGTTCCTTGGCTTCGCGTGCGTACAATACTTCTACGGCACCAGCACCACCCATTACGGCGATTTCGGCTGTCGGCCATGCATAGTTCATGTCGCCACGCAGCTGCTTACAGCTCATCACGATGTGCGAACCACCGTATGACTTGCGGAGAGTGACAGTCACCTTAGGCACAGTAGCTTCGCCATAAGCGTAAAGCAACTTCGCACCGTGCAGGATGACACCGTTGTATTCCTGACCTGTACCCGGCAAGAATCCCGGTACATCGACCAATGTCACGAGAGGAATATTGAACGCATCGCAGAAACGCACGAAGCGGGCACCCTTACGGGAAGCGTTGCAGTCCAATACACCGGCCAGGAACTTGGGCTGGTTGGCAACGATACCTACCGACTGACCGTTGAAGCGGGCGAAGCCGATGATGATATTCTTGGCATAGTCCTTCTGCACTTCCAGGAACTCACCGTTATCGACGATAGCGCTGATCACTTCGTACATGTCGTAAGGCTTGTTCGGGCTGTCAGGGATGATTTCGTTCAATGAGTCTTCCAGACGGTCGATCGGGTCTGTGCAATCCAAGTATGGAGCTTCTTCCAGGTTGTTCTGCGGGATGTAGCTGAGGAGCTTGCGAATCAAAGCCAAAGCTTCTTCTTCTGTCTGGGCAGTGAAGTGAGTCACACCTGATTTAGTAGAGTGTACGCTGGCGCCACCGAGGTTTTCCTGGCTTACGTCTTCGCCGGTTACGGTCTTCACCACCTTCGGACCTGTGAGGAACATGTACGATGTACCTTCCATCATAAGCGTGAAGTCGGTGAGGGCAGGAGAGTAAACGGCACCACCGGCACAAGGACCGAAGATACCCGAAATCTGTGGAACTACACCCGATGCCAGGATGTTGCGTTGGAAAATTTCAGAGTAACCAGCAAGGGCGTTGATACCTTCCTGGATACGTGCGCCACCCGAGTCGTTGATACCGATACAAGGCGCACCCATCTTCATGGCCTGGTCCATCACCTTACAAATCTTCAGTGACATGGTTTCAGAAAGTGAACCTGCCGATACGGTAAAGTCCTGTGCGAAGATATATACCAAACGTCCGTCGATGGTACCGCAACCGGTCACCACGCCGTCGCCCGGATAGTGCTTCTTGTCCATGCCGAAGTTGGTGCAACGGTGTTCCACGAACATGTCCATTTCTTCGAAGCTACCTTCGTCCAGCAACATGGCGATACGTTCACGGGCTGTATATTTACCCTTGTCGTGTTGCTTCTGAATGGCTTTTTCACCACCACCCAAGCGTGCCGCAGCACGACGGTCGATAAGCTCTTTTATCTTTTCAAGTTGATTGCTCATATTTGTTTTATGATTTATGGTTAATAATTCATGTATTTTTATTTGTCATTCAGACGACCACGTTTATGTTCCCGAGATCCTTCGCTTCGCTCTGGATGACAAATCTTTCTTTTGTCATTCAGAACGGAACGCAGTGTAGTGAAGAATCTCGTGTGCATCCACTAAATCCACTTTAATTCTACGGCCAAATTCCAAAAGTTCGGATTTGCACTTTTTATCAAAGTTTCTTTTTTCTCTCTACTCCAACCTTTCAATTCTTTTTCGCGGGCGATAGCCTCATTTACATCTGTATAGCATTCATAATGCAATAATGAATGACATCTGTATTTTTTTGTAAATCCTTCAATTATGCCATTTTTATGTTCCATATATCTTCGATACAAATCATTGGTTATTCCTATGTATAATACCGAGTGAGTTTTGTTCGATAGAATATAGACCCAATATTGATGAATGTTTACCATGGTTTATGTTTCCGAGATTCTTCGCTTCGCTCTGAATGACAAGGAGGTTCTCTGGATGACAAATCACTTTTTACTTATTCGGATTTTCGCAAAGTTCTGTCAATACGCCGAGGGTTGACTTCGGGTGAAGGAATGCGATGTTCAAGCCTTCGGCACCCTTGCGCGGAGCCTTGTCGATGAGGCGGATACCGGTACCTTCAGCTTCGGCCAAGGCATTGGCCACACCGTCTTCCACAGCGAAAGCCAAGTGGTGCATACCACCGTTGCCGTTGTTCTTTTCGATGAACTTGGCGATGGTGCTTTCCGGGCTTGTCGGTTCCAGAAGTTCGATTTTCACGTCGCCCACCTTCAGGAAAGCGGTTCTTACTTTTTGGTCTTCTACGGTTTCAATGTTGTAGCACTTCAGGCCCAACACGTTTTCGTAATAGGGGAGAGCTTCTTCGATGCTCTTCACAGCGATACCCAAATGTTCGATGTGTGAGATTTTCATAATCTTATTATTTTTGATGAGTTTTTAATGTTTTTTACTTTATGATTAAATTAGGTACAAAGAAAACAATTTCAATTAAAATAATAAAATATTTCGGCAATTATCTTTCGAAAATTGTGCATCTTGTTTATGGATGTTTACAAAAAATGCCGTTTCCCGTGTTTTCCGGGGAACGGCATCTGTATTGATTTCTTAATTTGTCAGGGCTATGCACGAGGTCGTGCCCAAGGTGGTCGCTATCGCCGTAAGTATGGTGATGGCGAAGTGGATGATTTTTTGCCAAAGTTCTTTCTTGCTCATGGTTTCAATGGTTGTTTAGTGGATGCTTTTTTTTGAAGGCACGGATTACACGGATTACACGGACTTTCATTGCTTTGTGTTTCCGTAGTCGTTCCGACTGATTCGATGACACGGATTTCTCGCAGACTGGATGAATCCGCGTCATCCAAACGAGCCGAAGGCTATGTTACCAGCGGACGGGTTCCGTGAAAATCCGTGTAATCCGTGCCTAAAAGAGAATTCGCACACGTGGTGAAAAATCACGCCGTCAAGTCCTCGCCACCGCTTTCTTCCTCCTCGGTGTCTTCCTGCTTGGGATACTTCACGGCCACCTTCTGGAAGGTCAGTCCGCTGAGGGTACCCGCCAGTGCGGTTCCCGGTCGGAAGTTGATTCGTGCCTTGGTGATGAGCGAGTCCGAGTAGTCCTCCTCGGTCACGGCCCCCTTGCTGGAGATACCTATCTGGAAGGTGCCAAGGTCTCCTAATCGTACAATTTCGCCTCCCTTCAGCGCATCGGTGATGACATCCTCCAGCGCTACCAGCACGGCATACACGTCCGCCTTGGTGACGGTACACGAGGCCTGTATTCGGGTGGCCATTTCGCGGATGTTCACATCGCCCGATGCCTGCACCTGACCGTAATATTTCGGTGCAGCTTCCTTGTCGCGCGGGTTGATACGAGGGGATACGGAGTAAGTTACGTTTCTTGCCATAGTAGTTTGTCGTTTTTTAAGGGTTAATGATTGTGGTTGTTTTTTCACCACTGAGTACACTGAGTATCACGGAGTTTTTATTCTCCTTCGGCCGCAGGCAATGAAAGAACTCTGTGGAACTTTGTGTACTCTGTGGTGAACTCTCATTCACAATGCAAAGATAACACATCCCCAACCCGCAATGTCCTTGAATGTCCGCAGATGTCCGCCAATGTCCTTAAATGTCCGGATAAAGTTGAAAAAATGTACGAATTTCTTGTTTGTGAAGTAAAAAATCCGTATCTTTGAAGTACATTCATAACTCAAAACTCATAACTCAAAATGTTTACCGTCCGTCCTTACGGCAAGGCCGAGCTGGCTTTGCTTTACCAACCTTGCAGCACGCCCGATACTGCTATGAAGACCCTCTACCGCTGGATAAAGGGCTGTCCGCTGCTTATGCAGGAGCTCCGTTCCCTGAATTACAACCCGAAGCGCCGCACCTTCCTGAAGCCCGAGGTGGAGGCCATCGTCCGCCATTTGGGAGAGCCATAGCGTTCTCCCTTCACCTTTTTCATCGGATGTCTTCACCTTTCACGGCAAACGTGAAGACGTTTTCAAAAAACCCCATCGCTATGTATTCGATGTATTCAAAGTCTTCGCCAAAATCTGAATACCTCACTTCTTCAAGCTTCTTTTAAATTGTTACAATCTAATTTTACTATTAATATATAATTATTATATATTAATAGTAAGTTTTAAAATATAACACCAATGGGAAAACGTATTCACATCTTGTCGGAATACACTGAATACATTGAATACGTGGGGGCAATTCTGAAAAAAAGCAAAAAATATCTCCTCGAATGAATCATTTTGTTTATTGTGTACTATATTTGCGTAAATTAATGTAAAAAGAATAAGAATGTTGACAGAATATTTGCAATTTTCAAATAAAATATTAGCAAGCAAGCAAGCAAGCAAGCTGTTTGTATATCCCATAAGCGCAGCGGAGCCGCCTTGGGCGGGCGGAGCGTGCGCACATTTGTCACTCAGAACGAAGCGGTGAGTCCCGGTTGCATCCACGTAGGTGTACCCCAGACTCTTCGCTTCGCTCTGAGTGACATTTTTTTGTTTTCCCCTCTTGTCATTCAGAGAAGCGTTTTCCCCTCTTGTCATCCAGAGGAGCGAAGCGACGAAGGATCTCGGGAACACACACGTGGATGCACACAGATCCTTCGCGATGCTCAGGATGACACAAAGGAAAGTGGCAAGTATAAACGGAGATTAACCGGCGATTGATAACCTTTTAAAAAAGACATAATGATGAAAAGAAACAGACAGGCAATGGCAACAGCATACGAAGCCCCGAAGGTGGAAGTCATTGAAGTGCAGGTGGAGCAAGGCTTCGCCACCAGTGGAATCGCATTGGACGGCTCGTCGAATAGCGTCCCCGTAGAGGGCAATAACTCGACAGGCAGTTTCCCATGGCCTTAACCCTAAAACGGACGAAGCGTATGAAAAGAATCAGAACAATCATTCAAGGCCTGCTGCTCGGCATGATGGCGGTGGCTGTGGGATGCTCGGACTCCCGCACGCCCCAACTGCCGGAGGGCCAGGCATGGGCACCTGACATCAGCCGGACGGCTACGGGAGGCAATAACCTGCTGGTGGTGCTCGAAAACGGAGGGAATATCCAGACAGGACAGCTGCAACCTGCCGCGACCGAAGGCGGAAAGGCCACGTGGGTAGGGCAGGGGTTGACTTGGCCTGCTGGCGGTGCGGTGGAACTCATCACCTTCTGTCCCTATCCGGAGGAAGGAAACGAATTGCCCGCCACGGTGAGCAGCGATGATGCGAAGGTTTATATGATGGACTATGCAACAGTGGCCGATGCAACCGCAGGACCGGTGAGCACCTTCACCCTGAAACACCTGATGGCGCAGCTCCGCGTCCATATCAAGGTAGCCGAGAACGATGTCCATCCTGTGCCTACGGATGCCGTGATAGACCTCTATACCACCGCCACGGTGGACTATCCCCAGAAGGCACTGACCGACCCTGACCAGTCCAAGGCAGTATCGTTGGGCACCTTCGGCAAGGAGGAAGGCCATGAGGATGGCGATGACAACTGGGTAAACGCAGTGCAGTTGGTCATTCCGCAAACCCTTCCGGCAGGCGAACGCTGTATTCACTTCACGGCCGGAGGCCAGGTGTTCCATTACACACCCGAGCGGGAAATCAGACTGGAAGCAGGGTATGTCACCCACATCTACTTGGGGGTGGCGATGAATCAGCCCGATACCCCCTTGATGCTTGAAGGCATAACGGTAGGCGAATGGGAGGTTGCACCGACCATCAATGCCGGCGAAGCGGAAGAGGAGTGACGTCTCGCACGGAGACAATTTTAAAAGAAACAAATAAAATGATAGACTATATGAAAACAAGCCGATTTTTAACTTTTGCAGTCGTGGCAACGATGTTTGCCGCCTGCAGCAATGAGAATATTCCTGTAGATGAAACCAAAGACACCCCCATCACCATTGCTTCGGCCGGTGTGGCGGAGCTTACTACACGTGTCATCACGGATGACAAACTCGTGGGCATTACGGATGGAGAACCTGCAACGATGAGCGTATTCATTACCGGAGGTTCAGAAACCAAGTACAATGCTACCAATGCAAAGTGGGAACACGATGGTACGAGTTGGGATAGCGAGACAGATGTATTCTTCGAAGGCAGAAATTCAGCCCAGAAGATTTACGCTTGCTCGCCTTACACCACAGTTACTGATAATAACATCACTGTGACAGCCACAGAGCAGACCGACTGGCTCGTGGCCACAGAGAAGCAGGTCACTTCAAATCGTATAGGACTCACGATGACTCACGCCCTCACGAAGTTGGTGCTTGTCCCGACCCTTGGTACTGAACTCACAAGCCAGACAATCACTTCGGTGGAAGTTGGGGGCATGTATGCTTCAGGCACACTGAACGTTTCCGATAATAGTTGGAACGATTTGCTGGAAGCCAATACCACTCTCGCAATGGCGAATAATGAGCTGTTGGTTATCCCGATGGCATCTTGCACATCGTTTTCCATCGTGATTACTATGGAGGATGCTCGCGTGTTCAAGGCTACGATTGATTGTCCGGTAATCAGTCCGGAAGATGCGGAGGAAAAAGTTTATGGTCTTGCCCCCGGCACCCAGTACAACATCAAGCTTCAGATTGGTCAGGATAAGGTGACATTGGGTGGAATCACAGCAAGCCCTTGGGGTTATGCTACAGGTGGCGTACTTGAAACAAAGTAAAATAACCAACCATTTGTCATCCAGACGACCAAAGGGAGGAAGGATCTCGATAACGCAGCGCAGCCCCGTGGATGCACACGAGACTCTTCACTGCACTACGTTCCGTTCTGAGTGACAAAAATAAAGTAACTATATGAAGAAAAATATGAAAACAACCAATAAATATATAGCCCTGGCAGCCGTGGCACTGACCTTCGCTGCCTGCACACAAGACAACGACATCATTCCGCAGGGCGATGCCGATGCGGTGAAGATTACCGCAACCATCGGAAAGTTGCAAACCCGAGTAAGCTATGCCGAAAGAAATACCACTTTCGATGAGGGCGACCAAATCAAGGTAGAAAACAAACTGCGTACATCGAAAAATGTTGCCACCTATACCCTGACCGGTGAAGAATGGAATACTGCTGACGCATTTGTGTGGAACGGGGCATCGAAGAATGAGTTTGAAGCGTGGTATCCGTTGACAGCTTCGTACACCACGTTCACCATCCCTACCGACCAAAGCAGTGAACAACTGCTCGGTGCTGCCGATTGGATGACTGTAGCCACAGGTGAGATAGATAAGCCCGAAAACCAGACGTTGAACCTCGATTTCCAGCACCAACTCTCGAAGGTGACAGTGACCATCGCCGATTGGAATGATGAATTTGGCGGCACGGCACAGGAGGTTTCCACACCGAAGATCTACTCCAAGGGTACA
>JAFQBF010000179.1 GCA_017416735.1 Bacteroidaceae bacterium
ATTTTCGTCGGCATAAGCCATAAGGTCTTCCTGCACTTCTTTCAAGACAATGCGGATGGAAGAATCCGGATGCTGATGCCCCGCCAACTGCACCATCCGTTCGAGGAACGGACGCACATCGAACAGGGTAGGCTCGGGCGAAGGCAGACGGGTGAGCTTGCGATAGGACATCACGAAGTTCACCAAGCCTTTGCCGGTGGTGTGAATGGTCTCCAAGCCTTGGCGGAGTTCCTCGTCCTTCTGCGCACCGGGCAAGGTAAGGAGCATTTCACTGAGCGAAGTGACGGGTGTAAGCGAGTTCATCATCTCGTGGGTAAGCACGCGGGTCAAGCGAATCCAGGAGTCTATTTCACGGTCGTCGAGTTCGTGGCTGATGTCGTTCAGGGCAATGATGCGATAGGGATTGTCCTGAATGGTGATGGATGACGCCCTGAAATAGGGAGTCATCTTGCCCCTCTCATTGGTGTATTCCACCTGCATCTTCTGTCCCGGAAGGATTTCTTCAAAAACCTTTCTTAAGGACTCGGAGACCCTGCCCAGTTGCTTGACGTGCGTGAACACTTCCATCCCCAAGAGTTCCATTGCCTTGCGGTTCTTCTGGAAGACATTTCCCTTGCCGTCCAGCACCACGATGCCCGTCTCCACGAAGTCGAGTATCAGCTCGTAGTATTTCTCCCGTTGGATGGTTTCTTTCTTGATGTTCTGAAGGATGCAAGCTATGCGGTTGAGCATCACGTTCACCTTCGATGCATCCTTGTCGATGACGTGTTCATAGAAGTGTACGGCAGGGTCGTCGTTCTCGATGGCATCGAGCAGGAAGGCCACCTTGCGGGTGTGGTAGGTGTAGAGCCGATAGAAGCTTACTACCGTCCATACAAGGGCAGGAAAGGCCACGCACAGCCATAGCCAGTTGCGCTCGATGACGAGCCACACGCAGATGCTTGCCATCAGCAGGACAATGGCGAGGCGTGCCCAGAAGGTGTTGAGGTATTTTTTCATATTTCTTAGTCTTGAACATTCTTGTCATTCAGAGCGAAGCGAAGACGAGTTGTTGAGGACTTCGTCCGAAAAATCTCGGAAGCATCCACGTGTATGTTATCGAGATTCTTCACTACACTTCGTTCCGTTCTGAATGACAATATGTGGGGGATTCACTTTTTACAATCCATACTTCTTCATCTTGTTATAAAGCGTCTGTCGGGTAATGCCCAACTGCGCCGCTACTGCCGAGAGATTTCCTTCGTGCTTGTCGATGGCCTTGCGAATCATCACCAACTCCATCTCTTCCAAAGTCTCTGCTTCCGATTCCCGGGCAGGCGAGAGGCTTTTCTTCGGGAAGTGAAAGAGGGTGTAACTGATGGTTACATCCTCGCTGATGATAACCGCCTTTTCGACTGCATGCTCCAGCTCGCGGATGTTGCCATACCACGGATGCTCCTTCAGCTTCTGCCTGGCATCTTCGGAGAGGGTCATCGCCCCCTTGTTGTATTGCCTGGCGAAGCGCTCGATGAAAAGCTCGGCCAGGGGGATAATGTCTTCCTTGCGCTCCCTCAATGGCGGTATCTCCAAGTGGATGGTGTTGATACGGTAGAGCAAGTCCTCGCGGAACTTTCCTTGGGCTACCCGCTCGTCGAGGTTGGCATTCGTGGCACAAATCAGACGGACATCCACGGGGATGGGATGATTCGTCCCAACCCTGACTACACTACGGCTCTGAAGCACGGTGAGGAGCTTGGATTGCAGATGATAAGGCAGATTGCCTATTTCGTCGAGGAAGATGGTACTTTCGTGAGCAGCCTCGAACTTGCCCGCCCGGTCGGTATGGGCATCGGTGAAGGCTCCCTTCTTGTGGCCGAACAGCTCGCTTTCGAAAAGGGTTTCCGTCACGGCCCCCATATCCACCGTCACCATGTCGCGCCGGAAGCGGTTGGAGAGGGCGTGAATCTCACGTGCCAACATCTCCTTGCCCGTGCCGTTCTCGCCGGTGATAAGCACGTTGGCATCCGTTGTAGCCACCTTTTCTACGATGGCACGGAGTTCTCGCATCGGCGCACTGGCTCCCCAATACATGGCCGAGGGAGTGCGTTCTTCCTTCTTCTTGCCTCGCCTGGAAGCCGATGAGCAAGCATTCTTCAGCGTTTCTACAAGCTTGGCATTGTCCCACGGCTTCACCACAAAGTCGGTCGCCCCTTCCTTGATGCCCCGCACGGCCAGGTCGATGTCGCCGTAAGCGGTGAAGAGCACCACGGGCAGGGATGGGTGCATACGCTTGATTTCGTGCAGCCAGTAAAGCCCCTCGTTGCCCGAGTTGAGCGCATCGGTGAAGTTCATGTCGAGCAGCACCACATCGGGGTTTTCCATGCGGAGGACGGAAGGAAGCGTGACGGGCGAGGGCAGGGCAATGATGTGCTCGAAAGTGCCTTTCAGAAGCAGCTTCAAGGCCGAAAGCACGCCCCGGTTGTCGTCGATGATGAGTATGGTTCTTGGTTTTGCCATGGTTCTTTCTTTTTTTCTTGATACAAAGATAAACATCCGGAACAAGCTTTCCTAACGATTGTCTAAAAATCATACAGACGTTTTTTTAATTCGCCTTCGCGAATGGAGCAAAACATCAAGGCATTTTCCCGAACACATCATCAGATGTTGGTCAGTTGGTCAGTTGGTCAGTTTTATTTTCACATATACATTTCCTGCAATCAAGATGGACTTTCAAATTAGATGTAATTATTTTTATATATAATATAATAA
>JAFQBF010000180.1 GCA_017416735.1 Bacteroidaceae bacterium
GTTCGCTGGAGTCGCCACCGGCTACGATTGCTATGGTACGTTTTTTCATCATTCTCTATTACTTATATAGGTTCTCCACTTGTTGATGAGTTCCACCATGTCATCGGCCAAAGGAGAGGTGAAGAACATTTCCTCGCCGGTACGTGGATGGACAAATCCCAAGGTCATGGCATGGAGCGCCTGACGGGGGCAAGTGTCGAAACAGTTGTTTACAAATTGTTTATATTTACTAAAGTGCGTTCCTTTCAGAATTTCATGGCCGCCATATCGCTCATCATTAAATAAGGTATGTCCGATGTGCTTCATGTGGACACGGATTTGGTGTGTACGTCCAGTTTCCAGGACACATTCCACGAGGGTGACATAACCCAATCGTTCCAATACCTTGTAATGAGTGACGGCATGTTTTCCTTGGGTGGGGTCGCTGAGGACCGCCATCTGCATCCGGTCTTTCGGATTGCGTCCGATGTTTCCGACAATCGTACCTTCGTCCTTTTCCACCGTTCCCCAAACAACGGCATTGTATTTACGCTTGGTGGTCTTGTTGAAGAACTGGAGGCCAAGGTGTGTCTTGGCATCGGGAGTCTTGGCAACGACCAATAGACCGGAAGTGTCTTTGTCAATACGATGCACCAAGCCCACTTGCGGGTCGTTCGGGTCGTACTTCGGATTGTCCTTCAAGTGCCAGGCAATGGCATTGACCAATGTGCCGTGATAGTTTCCGCATCCCGGATGAACGACCAATCCGGCCGGCTTGTTGATGACCATCAAGTCTTCGTCTTCATACACCACATCCAATGGGATGTCTTCGGGGATGATGTCGTTTTCATATCGGGGACGGTCGAGCATCAAGGTCAACACATCGTTGGGCTTCACCTTGTAGCTGTTCTTTACGGGCTTGCCATTGGCCATAACGAAGCCGGCATCCGCAGCTTTCTGGATACGGTTGCGTGATGAGTTGACTAAACGTTCGAACAAGTACTTGTCGATACGGACTTGTTTCTGTCCCTTATCAACCACGACACGGAAATGTTCGTACAGTTCCGCCGGGTTATCGACTATCGGCTCAAGGTCGTCCAGGTTGTCATCCAATTCATCCTCTATGAAGTCTTGCATTGTTCTGATTGTTTAAGATTAGAACCACGATTCATCTACGATGGGCTTTTCGGCCTCGATTCTTAATGAGTCCGTTTGGATAGAGTCGCCTTTCAATTTATCATCACCTACGCAAAGTGTCAGTACGGCTTCACGGGGAATCTTTTCACCGGAGGTCAATTCCTTTCCATTATATTTCACACCATAAATCCAATCCTTTTCCCCTTCGATGTATTCGGGCTCGGTCAGTTTAAATCCGAGCGCACGAAGGCGGGCTTCTGCCTGTCGGAAAGAACTGTTGTCGATGATGTCAGGTATAGTTACCTTGGGTGCTTCGCCGGTATTGATGGTGAGATAAATTGTTCTTCCGATTTTTACTTTGGAGCCGGCAGCAGGCTTCTGCTCCAATACGGCACCGGCCAAAATGCCTTTTACATAATTGGAATCTACTATTTCTACTCTTAGATTCTTTTTGCTGAATTCATTTTGGGCCTCTTTGACAGGAAGGCCATTTACATTGGGTACAATGATGGATTCGCCGTGATGAGTGTAAACGTCTAACCAATGGAGTACGCCTAAAATCACAGCAATGACAACGACGGGCATAGCTATCAGGTTTAGCCAGAAAGCCCGGTTATTTTTGAATGAAAAGAAATCTTTCAACGATATCATATTCTTACCTTAATTAAATTACGGCTCAAAGATACGATATTTTCGTTTTTGTTCCTATTCTTTTGTCGATTTATCTGATGAATGAAAATAGAATGGCTGGATATTTTTCTTTTTAAGGATTTTAGTGTAACTTTGGGTACTGAATCTGATAAACTAAAAAATAACCAAATGATAAGGAAACTCTATTTAATATTATTGGTGCTTGTATTTGGAACTATTATACCTTCAGTGGCCCAGGTTGCGGATAAACAATCTTTTTCTTTGATGCCTTATCCAATGGAAGTGACTAAAGGGGAAGGTAAATTTGTCTTCACTAACAAGACAGTTGTTGCTGTTGAGGATGAAGGATCTGAATTGATAGCCAAGGATTTTGTGCAGCTTTTCTCCAAAGCTGCTGGCTTTACTCCCAAACTGAAAGTGGGAAGCAAAAAAGGGGATGTGTTGATTCGTATAGATAAAGAGGTCAAGCCGGAAGCGTATGTCTTGGATATAAATCCGGAAAAAATAGTGATAAACACATCTGGTGCTGCTGGAGCTTTTTATGCTTTGCAAACGATTCGCCAATTGTTGCCTCTGTCTATCGAAAGTGGTTCGAGAAGTGATGCGACTGTTTGGTCGGTTCCTGCTCTGACGATAAAGGATGAACCCCGTTTTAATTATCGAGGGTTGATGGTGGATGTGGCACGTCATTTCATATCGAAAGCGCACCTGTTTCGTATCATCGACACGATGGGAATGTTGAAACTAAATAAACTGCATTTGCACTTGACGGATGATAATGGGTGGCGTCTTGAAATCAAGCAATATCCGTTGTTGACGGAAATTGGATCAAAGACCGTGGCTCGTCCAGGACAAGCTTTCCCTGAACGTAAAAATGCTCGTCAAGGAGAGCCGTTGGTAGATGGTGGTTTTTATACACAGGAAGACATTAAAGAAATAGTGGCCTATGCAGCGGCCCGACAAATAGAAGTGATACCCGAAATAGCGATGCCGGGTCATAGTAATGCAGCATTGGCAGCATATCCGATGTTGGCTTGTCCGGTGGTAGATAAATATATTGGGGCTGTTCCTGGTTTGGGAGGCGATCATACGCATCTTGCCTATTGTGCGGGAAACGAGAAGGTTTTTGAATTCTTGCATCATATTATTGATGAAGTGGTGGAACTTTTCCCTTCTCAATATATTCATTTGGGTGGGGATGCCATCCGTGATACCCATTGGGAAGAGTGCCCGCTTTGTCGGGAACGGATGAAGCTGGAAGGCTTGAATGATGAGGAGGATTTATTGGGCGATTTTATGCGCCGGATAGACAGATATGTACGTGGAAAAGGCCGTAAGGTAATGGGCTGGGAGGAGATTATGGATGCCAACTTGTCCAAGGGAGCCGTTGTCTTCGATTGGCATGGCTATGGACATGGTGCGGTTAAGGCTGGCAAGCAAGGGCATCAGTTCATTATGACTCCTACGGGAACGATGTATTTGAATGTCTATCAAGGTCCTCAATGGCAAGAGTCGGTGTTGGCCTTTGAGGGAACCAACACGTTGAGGGACATTTATCACTACGAGCCGGTAGAACGGTATTGGACTATGTCGATGCGTTCGAATTTATTGGGCATACAAGCTTCCCTTTGGACGGAATTCTGTGAAAAACCGGAAGATGTGGATTATTTGTTGTATCCTCGTTTAGGGGCAGTAGCCGAGGCTGCTTGGAGTTCTCCCATATCTAAACGTTGGGAACGCTTTTTGACGACTTTGGATGAATATCAACTTAGGTGGAAGGCGAAGGGAATCAAACCGTCGATGTCGATGTATAACATTCAGCATAAAGTTACTCCTGAGTATGGTGACTTGAAAGTGACGTTGGGATGTATTCGTCCAGATGTGGAAATCCGTTACACGCAGGATGGAACAACTCCGAATAGATATTCAACCTTGTATCGCAAACCTTGGGTGGTAAAAGATAGCCGGACGATAAAGTGTGCAACGTTCAAGGATGGTGAGCAAATGGGACAAACGTTGGTTCTCCCCATTCAGAAAGGAGCCATTACGGGCAAGAACCTTTTGCGAGGCAATCGGGTGGAAAGACGTGTACTGAACGGTGTACGCGGTTCTTATAAGAATTCGGATGGTGAATGGGCTTTCTGGGCAAAGAACGACTCGATAGCCTTGACTTTCGATGTGGGCACCCGCAAGAGGTTAAGTCGTGCGTCAGTGGGATGCCTGAATGATTATGGCTTGGCTATTCATAAACCCGCCAAAGTCGAGGTTTGGCTCTCGGACAATGATGTGCGATATTGGAAGGTTGCGGAACAGAAATGCGATTTGGATGAAGTGTTCCGTACAGGTCGTTCCGTTGAAGACTTGAACTTTGAGTTTGATGATGCGGCCCGTTATGTACGTATTATCATGCGAGGAGCCGGTCAATGTCCGTCTTATCATGTCCGTCCAGGTATGGAGGCACGGATATATATCGATGAAGTTCTGATTGAGTGATAAAATGAGAGAGGCTAAGTTTTGACTTAGCCTCTCTCATTTTTTATCAGATCAGATGATTACTTCTTGGTTGTACCGTTGAATTCATCAGATACAGTCAATTTCTTACGACCTTTTGCACGACGGCTTGCCAATACGCGACGACCGTTTGCTGTTGCCATTCTTTCACGGAAACCGTGCTTGTTTTTTCTCTTTCTGTTAGAGGGTTGGAATGTTCTTTTCA
>JAFQBF010000181.1 GCA_017416735.1 Bacteroidaceae bacterium
CACTCCGTTTGTCCGTTATAACATTTTGTCGTTTGGTAAAACCTGTTTATTTACTGAGGCAAAAGTTTCAAAATTTGATTGGAATGAAATATTGGATGGAGGAAGGAATAACGATTTTATAGAAGCCGGATTCAGTCTTGGCATCTCTTATCCATTTAACGAACATCTAAAGTTAGTTTGCCAATATCTACATATAGGTTACAGCAACGAATATAGAGACAGTAACAAACGCTGTTCCAAGCACGGGTTGAACCTACATAGTGGGGATTGGGTCTTGGATGCCAACATCAAGCGACTTTCCATCGGTTTGAACTGGACGTTCTGATGACAAGTGGCGAAAATAAAAGACATATTGGGATGCAATATTTCAATGAATTCTCCATTTCTGTAATAGAGATATTAGTGAAAACAATTAAAGGAACAGATTTATGAAAACAAAACTATTATTACAGATGGGAATTGGAACTTTAGTTACGAGTTGCCAACAAAACGTTATGAAGAAGTTTTTTCCATTATTGTTAGGATTAGCTTTGCTAATACCTGCCAACCTGCAAGCCCAATCCAATGACAAAGGATTCTTTGTGGAAGGAAGCGTATCTTACGCAAGTGATTATTCAGGAGGATATAATGGCAATGGTAGCAAAAGAACAGGAGACTTCTTCATCATCACTCCTACTATCGGCTATCAATTCAACGACAAATGGTCAGCAGGTTTTAAAGTCGGATTTTCGACAAGTGATGACTTTCGGTTTAATTGGTTCAGCAGCACTCCATTTGTCCGTTACAACTTCTGCTCGTTAGGGAAGGCTAATTTATTTACTGAAGGGAAAATTTCAGGATATTTATTTCCAGATCCAGGAGAAGGGCGCAAAGACGACCCCCACTTTATAGAAGCAGGATTCAGTCTTGGCATCTCTTATCCATTGAATGAGCATCTAAAAATAGTTTGTCAGTATTTACACATAGGTTATAGTGATGAATATAGTGATGTGAATGATAATGCAAAATTCAGTGCCAAGCACGGACTGAACCTACATAGCGGGGATTGGGTCTTGGATGCCAACATCAAGCGACTTTCCATCGGGTTGAACTGGACGTTCTGATGATTACGTAACAACAACTTTAAACCCTTGTAGCTTTCTCAACAGAATGCTTCAAGGGCTTTTTCGCCTAATTTGAAAAGTGCGTGTGAAACTTTATTGGAAGCTTGTGCGGAATTGCCTAAGTTCCGCACGTAGTGTCTTGGCCCGGCCTTCCGTCAGCTCATCCAGAATCTCCCAGAACTTCGGGCCGTGATTCATCTCGCGGGTGTGGGTAAGCTCGTGCAGCAGTACGTAATCCATCAAGTGCGGAGGGAGCAGCATCAGGTAGCAGGAGAGGTTGATGCTTCCCGCGGCTGAACAGCTTCCCCATCGGCTCTTGCTTCCGGTTATCTTCACTTTCTTGTATTTGAAGCCATAGTGTTCTGCCAACTCGCTCAAGAGGGGCGGCAGGTAAGCTTGGGCGGCTTTCTTCAAGGCACGGACGATGGCGTTGCGAAGCAGTTCCTGTACGGATTTTTGTGTGAAATCGACCTTAGGCGGGCAGAGGATGGTAATCCTTTCTTCGGTGGTACGTACCATAAATCTCGACAATTTGCCTGACTCCAGGTGAAGACGGAAGCAGGGGGCATCGATGCGGAAGTTCAGGTCGAAAGGCTGTGGCGTGACTTTCTGCCAACTCTCCAACAGACGGGGGCGGAACTCCTCGACCACCGCCAGTATTTTCGAGGTCAGGCTATAGGGCGGTGCAATGATGTGCAGCCCGTCGGGCTTGGTGCGCAGGCTGATGTTGCGTGCCGTGCTACGGGTGCGGATGATGATTTGTCCGAAGTCAGCATCGGGGATGATTCGTTTGGTTGCCATATCAGTTCTGTGTCGGCGTTTCTTCGATGACGGTTTCGCCTTCCTGTTTCTTGACTGTCACCTTGCTTCCCTCCTTGTTCAAGTTGAAGGGGGTGGCGATGTCCGTCTGCTTGTCAACCACCATCAGCACGTGGTCTTCGGCAAAGCGGTCGAGGTGGAAAGTGGTAAGCGTGTCGGGCATGATGCCGTCGGTCAGCAGGCTGTCGTTCACATAAATGCTGAGGTCCTGGCCGGCAAAGTCGGTGCTGAGCTCGATGCGGTATTCTCCTTCGTAAGTCACTTTTTTGTCGGCGTCGCGCTTCAGGGTGAATGCCAAATAGAGGAAGATGCCCGTGACAATCAGTACGGCAAAGAAAAGTACGGCATTGAATACCATGAAGTTCTTATGCGGATTTTGTCTTTTTCTGCTCATAAATTCGATAACTTTCTGCAAAAGTATAAAAAAAAGAGGAAAATGTTGTGGCTCTGATGGATAATTTGTATCTTTGCACCGAAATGGATGAATGGTGGGGCTTGACAAAGCCCTTTTTTTGTTCTTAATAGTTAGTAAATGATAGACAGAAACATTGTAAGCGGGATTGTGAACGAGTGGCTGGAAGATAAGGAATATTTTCTGGTGGATGTTTCCGTGAGCCCGGATGACAAGATTGTAGTGGAAATCGACCATGCCGAAGGGGTGTGGATTGATGATTGTGTGGAACTCAGCCGATTCATCGAGTCGAAGCTCGACCGTGAGGAAGAGGACTATGAACTGGAAGTAGGTTCGGCAGGTATCGGACAGCCTTTCAAGGTGTTGAAGCAATACTTGATTCACATCGGAAAGGAAGTGGAGGTGCTTACCCGCGACGGCAAGAAGCTGGAAGGGGTACTGAAGGATGCCAATGAGGAGAACATAACCTTGACGGTACTGAAAAAGGTGAAGCCCGAAGGAGCCAAGCGTCCCAAGCTGGTGGAAGAGGACATCACCTATACATATAATGACATAAAATATACCAAATACTTAATTAGTTTCAAATAAGAAGATATGGCCAAGAAAGAAGAAACAATCAGCTTGATTGATACGTTTTCGGAATTTAAGGAAACCAAGAACATCGACCGCACCACCATGGTGAGTGTGCTCGAAGAGAGCTTCCGTAGTGTAATTGCGAAAATGTTTGGCACCGATGAGAATTACGACGTGATTGTGAACCCGGACAAGGGAGATTTTGAAATCTATCGTAACCGTGTGGTGGTGGAAGATGAGGAACTGGAAAACGATAACCGACAGATTTCGTTGACAGAAGCACGCAAGATTGATGCGTCGTATGAAGTAGGAGAAGAAGTGACCGACGAAGTGATTTTCGCCAAGTTCGGTCGTCGTGCCATCTTGAATCTTCGCCAGACATTGGCTTCCAAGATTCTGGAACTGGAAAAGGACAGCCTCTACAACAAGTACATCGATAAGGTAGGCACCCTCATTGCTGCCGAAGTGTATCAGATATGGAAGAAGGAAATTTTGTTGCTTGATGATGAAGGTAACGAACTCTTGCTTCCGAAAACAGAACAGATACCGAGCGACTTCTACCGCAAGGGGGAAACTGTGCGTGCCGTAGTTGCCCGTGTAGATAACCGCAACAACAATCCGAAGATTATCCTGAGCCGTACATCGCCTGCATTCCTGCAACGTCTGTTGGAACAGGAAGTTCCGGAAATCAATGACGGGCTCATCACCGTGAAGAAGATTGCACGCATCCCTGGCGAACGTGCCAAGATTGCCGTAGAAAGCTATGACGACCGCATCGACCCCGTAGGTGCTTGTGTAGGTGTGAAGGGTAGCCGTATCCACGGTATCGTACGCGAGCTCCGCAACGAGAACATCGACGTCATCAACTATACAGCCAACATACAGCTCTTCATCCAGCGTGCCCTCAGCCCTGCCAAGGTGAGCAGCATCGTGATGCATGAAGAAGAAAAGAAGGCCGAAGTTTATCTGAGACCGGAAGAAGTGTCACTCGCTATCGGTAAGGGTGGTATGAACATCAAGT
This sequence comes from Bacteroidaceae bacterium, assembly GCA_017416735.1. GTDB lineage: Bacteria > Bacteroidota > Bacteroidia > Bacteroidales > Bacteroidaceae > Phocaeicola. Next base: position 3,929 of record JAFQBF010000181.1, read on the forward strand.
TGGCAAGTATGCTCACTGAATATACTATCGACGTATATCGTGAATTGGACGGAAACGAAGAGGAAGAAGACATCTACTTGGAAGAATTCAAGGATGAAATCGATGAGTGGGTAATCAATGCCATCAAGGCCATCGGACTCGATACGGCCAAGGCAGTACTCAACGCACCGCGCGAAATGCTCATCGAAAAGGCAGACCTGGAAGAAGATACCGTGGATGAAGTTTTGGATATATTGAGATCGGAATTTGAAGAATAAAGAGGGAGGTAAGCATGAGCATAAGACTGAATAAAGTAACCAGAGACCTGAATGTGGGAATCACAACAGTAGTGGAATTCCTGCAGAAGAAGGGATATGCCATCGAGGCAAACCCGAATACAAAAATTTCCGAAGAACAATATGCTGAATTGGTGAAAGAATTCAGCACCGACAAGAACCTGAAGAAGGAAACGGAAAAGCTGATGCAGGAACGTCAGGCAAAGCCTAAGCAGGCAGAGCCGGTCGTGGCTGAACCCAAGAAGGAGGAACAGATAGACCTCCGTCCGGAAAGCAAGTTTAAGCCGGTGGGCAAGATAGACTTGGACAACCTGAACAAGCGTACGCCGGCACCGGCCAAGGAACCGGAACCCGTGAAAGTGCAGGAACCCGAACCGGTGGAAGTCAAGAAGCCTGAACCACAGGTAGAACTTGTGAAGGTAGAAAGCCCGGAAGTAAAGGGCGCACAGGAAGAGGACGGCGTGTTCAAGATTCGTCCCACAGAATTCAAGTCATCCATCAATGTGTTGGGAAAGATTGACCTCGATGCATTGAACCAATCGACTCGTCCCAAGAAAAAGACTAAGGAAGAAAAGAAGAAGGAACGGGACGAAAAGGAAAAGCAGCGTCAGCAACAGCGCCAGCAGATGAAGGAGTCCATCATCAAGGAAATCCGCAAGGATAAGCCTGCAAAGGATTCTGACGAAGAAGGTGGAAAGAAGAAGAAACGTAACCGTATAGGCAAGGAACGCGTCGATATTAATGCCGCAGGCAACCAGCAAGGAGGAAATCCACGCAAGGAAGGCAAGGATGGACATCCTGGCAAAAATGCCAATGCCGGCGGAAAGCCGGGCAAGGACCAGGGCAAGCCGAACAAGGATCGTTTCAAGAAGCCGGCTCCGAAGGTGGAAGTGAGCGATGAAGATGTAGCAAAGCAGGTAAAGGAAACGTTGGCCCGCTTGACCAACAAGACCAAGAACAAGGCTGCCAAGTATCGGAAGGAAAAGCGCGAAAACGTGCGCGACCGTATGATGGAGCAGGAAGAAATGGAACAGGAAGAAAGCAAGATCCTGAAGCTGACCGAATTCGTGACTGCAAACGAATTGGCCAATATGATGGACGTTCCTGTGACAAAGGTTATCGGTACTTGTATGAGCATCGGTATGATGGTGTCCATTAACCAGCGTCTGGATGCGGAAACCATTAACTTGGTAGCTGAAGAATTCGGTTATCAGACAGAATATGTAAGTGCAGAAGTTTCTCAGGCCATCACCGAAGAAGCCGATGCGGAAGAAGACTTGGTACCACGTGCGCCGATTGTGACCGTGATGGGTCACGTTGACCATGGTAAGACTTCGCTCCTCGACTATATCCGTAAGGCAAACGTAATTGCCGGTGAAGCGGGTGGTATCACCCAGCACATCGGTGCTTACAACGTGAAGTTGGAAGACGGACGTCACATCACGTTCCTCGATACGCCGGGTCACGAAGCGTTTACAGCGATGCGTGCTCGTGGTGCGAAGGTAACCGATATCGTTATCATCATCGTAGCTGCCGATGACAATGTGATGCCGCAGACCAAGGAGGCCATCAACCACGCTATGGCGGCGGGCGTGCCTATCGTGTTTGCCATCAACAAGATTGACAAGCCGGCGGCCAACCCGGACAAGATTAAGGAAGAACTGGCTGCTATGAACTTCCTGGTGGAAGAATGGGGCGGTAAGTACCAGTCACAAGATATCTCGGCCAAGAAGGGCTTGGGTGTGGAAGATTTGTTGGAAAAGGTATTGCTCGAAGCCGAAATGTTGGAACTCAAGGCTAATCCGGACAGAAAGGCAACCGGTTCTATCATCGAATCGTCACTCGACAAGGGCCGTGGCTATGTAGCTACTGTATTGGTGTCGAACGGTACACTCCGTGTGGGCGACATCGTGTTGGCAGGTACTTCATACGGTAAGGTGAAGGCGATGTTCAACGAACGTAACCAGCGCATTAAGGAAGCGGGTCCGGCAGAACCGGTATTGATTCTCGGTCTGAACGGTGCTCCGGCGGCAGGTGATACCTTCCACGTGTTCGATACTGACCAGGAAGCCCGTGAAGTGGCCAACAAGCGTGAACAGCTGCAACGCGAACAGGGCTTGCGTACGCAGAAGATGTTGACTCTCGATGAAGTGGGCCGTCGTCTCGCTCTCGGTGACTTCCACGAACTGAACATCATCGTGAAGGGTGACGTGGACGGTTCGGTAGAAGCATTGAGCGACTCGTTGATCAAGCTTTCGACTGAACAAATCCAGGTGAACGTTATCCATAAGGGTGTAGGTCAGATTTCGGAATCGGATGTGACCTTGGCGGCTGCTTCGGATGCGATTATTGTCGGTTTCCAGGTACGTCCTTCGGCATCGGCAGGTAAGTTGGCCGAACAGGAAGGTGTCGATATCCGCAAGTACTCGGTCATCTACGATGCCATCGAAGAAGTGAAGGCTGCGATGGAAGGTATGTTGGCACCGACCTTGAAGGAACAGGTGACCGCTACCATCGAAGTGCGTGAGGTGTTCAACATCAGCAAGGTGGGTCAGGTGGCCGGTGCGATGGTGAAGACCGGTAAGGTGAAGCGTAGTGACCGTGCCCGCTTGATTCGTGACGGTATCGTGGTATTCACCGGCAACATCAATGCCTTGAAGCGCTTCAAGGACGATGTGAAGGAAGTGGGTACGAACTTTGAGTGTGGTATCAGCTTGACCAGCTGCAACGACATCAAGGTAGGCGACGTGATTGAAACATTCGAAGAAATCGAAGTGAAGCAGACGCTGTAAAAGAAAGATAATTGATATAACTATAAGTGTCATTCTGAGCGTAGCGAAGAATCTGATTGCATCCTCAAAGGCTGCGCTATGACTACAGATTCTTCACTCCGTTTAGAATGACACATATGTTTTTATTAATGACAATGGAAGTAATAGACATTATCATATTGATACTGATAGGTGTCGGAGTCATTCAGGGACTGATGAAAGGGTCGATGAAGGAATTGGCATCGGTTGTCGGCTTTGTGGCAGGCTTGTTGCTGGCCCGTGCCTTGTTCGGTACGGTGGCAGAGCAATTGGCACCTGCCTTGGGTACATCGATTACCATTGCACAAATCTTGTCTTTCATCCTGATTTGGGTGGCGGTGCCCATCGGCTGTTCGTTGGTGGCATCGGTGCTGACCAAGGCATTGGAAGTGGTCCACTTAGGATGGCTGAACCGCTTGGCCGGTGCGATGTTGGGGGCTGTGAAGATGATGCTTCTTGTAGGTATCGGAATCTATGTGTTGGAATACATCGACCCCAAGAGTGAGATGGTAAGCAAAACAACCAAGAAAGCATCCGTGTTATATACTCCGATGAAGGAACTGGTGGACCAATGTCTGCCCGTAGTCAAGGACGTGACGAACGACATCAAGGAGGTAACGGATGGTTTAATCAACTAATTTTCATCCGCTGATGACACGGATGACGCAGATATAAATAATCAGCGTAATCAGCGTAATCAGCGATATCTGCGGATGAAAAATAAACAGTGAATTATGGAAGAACAACAAAATAACGCATATCTGCGGGAACTGACGAAGGAGAAGTACAAGTATGGCTTCACCACGGACATTCACACGGATATCATCGAGAAAGGGCTGAATGAGGAGGTCATCCGACTGATTTCGGCCAAGAAGAACGAGCCGGAATGGCTGTTGGAGTTCCGCTTGAAGGCTTATCGCCATTGGCTCACGATGGAGATGCCGACTTGGGCACACCTCGATATCCCGGAAATAGACTATCAGGACATCTCTTACTATGCCGACCCGACCCGAAAGAAGGAAGGGCCGAAGAGCCTGGACGAGGTGGACCCGGAGTTGATAAAGACATTCAATAAGTTGGGTATTCCGCTTGAAGAGCAGATGGCGCTCAGTGGCATGGCGGTGGATGCCGTGATGGACTCGGTGTCGGTGAAGACCACGTTCCGCGAAACACTGATGGAGAAGGGCATCATCTTCTGTTCGTTCAGCGAAGCGGTTCGTGAACATTCTGACTTGGTGCAGAAGTACCTCGGCTCGGTAGTGAACTATCGCGACAATTTCTATGCGGCCTTGAACTCGGCGGTATTCAGCGACGGTTCGTTCGTGTATATCCCGAAGGGCGTGCGTTGCCCGATGGAGCTTTCCACGTATTTCCGCATCAATGCGGCCAACACCGGTCAGTTCGAACGCACGCTCATTGTGGCGGACGATGACAGCTATGTATCGTATTTGGAAGGCTGTACCGCTCCTCAGCGTGACGAGAACCAACTGCATGCGGCCATCGTAGAAATCGTGGTGCACGACCGTGCCGAAGTAAAATACTCGACCGTGCAGAATTGGTACCCCGGAGATGCGGAAGGTAAGGGAGGAATTTATAACTTTGTAACCAAACGCGGACATTGCAATGGAGTGGATAGCAAGCTGAGCTGGACACAGGTGGAAACCGGTTCGGCCATCACCTGGAAATACCCCAGTTGCATCCTCACGGGTGACAATTCGGTGGCCGAG
>JAFQBF010000036.1 GCA_017416735.1 Bacteroidaceae bacterium
CCTTCCTTGCAGGACAACTTGCCCAACACCATTATGGAAGCGATGGCGTGCGGCATCCCTTGCGTAGGGTTCAATGTAGGCGGCATCCCCGAAATGATTGACCACCTGCACAATGGCTATGTGGCAGATTACAAGTCGGCAAAAGATTTAGCTAATGGCATCCTTTGGACACTGAGTGAAGGCGAGTACCAATCACTCAGTGAGGAAGCACGCCGCAAAGTGACCTCTTCGTACTCCGAAGCTACCGTTGCCAAAAGATACATCGAAGTCTATAACAAGATTACCGGTGACTATGAATAACCATCTGCATCCCAAGTTCTCCATCATCACCGTGACTTACAATGCCGGCAAGGTCTTGGAAGATACTATCCAAAGCGTTGTTTTCCAAACATATCGCAACGTGGAATATATCATTGTGGACGGTGGCTCCACGGACAATACGCTGGATATCGTCAAGAGGTACCGCGACCGCATCAGCATCGTGGTCAGCGAACCGGACAAGGGGCTTTACGATGCAATGAACAAGGGAATCCGTCTTGCCACGGGCGACTACCTCTGTTTCCTGAATGCCGGTGATGAACTGCACGAAAACGAAACGCTGCAACGGATGGTACATACGCTGAAAGGCAAGGAACTGCCCGATGTCATCTATGGCGAAACAGCCATCGTGGACGAAGAAGGACATTTTCTGCACATGCGTCGCCTCCAAGCTCCCGACGTGCTGCATTGGAAAAGCTTCAAACAAGGGATGCTGGTGTGCCACCAGGCTTTCTTCGCCCGTCGGGAATTGGCATCCGACACACTTTACGACCTCCGTTACCGTTTCTCCGCCGACTTCGATTGGTGCATCCGCATTATGAAGCGAGCCAAGTGTCTGCACAACACCCGGCTCACCTTGATTGATTATCTGAACGAAGGAATGACCACCCGTAACCACAAGGCTTCGCTGAAGGAACGCTTCCGCATTATGGCGAAACACTACGGATGGATAAGCACCGTCCTACATCACGGATGGTTTGTCATCCGGCTTTTCTACAAGCCTTGATCCGCATAAAGACAAGCACCGCTGCCCACAACGCCAGCAATCCCAACGCTACAAAAGCGATTGTTTCTGTGAGATGCAGGGACTTCGGGTCAAAACGGAACTCAACCACGTGTTTCCCGGCGGGTACATTCATTGCACGGAGGATGTAGTCGGCACGACCGTGAGGAACTTCCTCGCCATCGACGGTCGATTGCCATCCCGGATAATAGATTTCAGAAAATACTACCGTACCACCCTTTTCGGAGTTCACTTCATACTTCAAGTAATTGGGCTCGTAAGCCACCAACTCGATAGTAGCCGTCGAATCCGAAGGTACAGATTTCACGACGGACTCGAACTTTTTATCCACCACCGCTACCTGTGAAGGTTCCAAGCCGTGAATGGCTTCTATCTCTTCGTTGGCATTTCCTACATATTTCACTTCATCCACAAACCAGGCATTGCCCAAGGCATACGGATTGGGAAGCGGCACTGTCTGTCCGCCTTGCAACGGGAAGATGAAATACTTCGTGTTCAGCATATTCAGCACCGGGAACTCAGAAGCATCCAGCTTTTCTGTATCCCCACCTGCATCAGCCACCGCCTTGAACAGGCCTCCCATCTCACCCGAGATGTGTTCTTCTATCATTTCCTGATAGCGGCGAAGCTTGGCGGCATGATAACCACCCACACTCTTGTGCCAATAGGCCGTATTGTTCTCGTTGAAAGTATTCGATGCCAGATTCAGCACACGGTAATCCAACGACTGGTCTTCCAATATCATCTTGTCAGTTTCCGTTTGCTGGAAGCCTTGCGTCTGCACCTGCTTTTCCACAAACTGTTCGTCATAGAGATAACGCTTGTTCACGTCCCACATATCCACCAGACAAAGCACCGCCAAGGCACCTATCAACACTGTCTCCTTCAACTTGCCCATACCGTAAGCCCAAACCAAACCGACACCTACCAAGATGATAAAGAAGCTTCGCCAAGCATCAGCGGTGAAAAGGCTCATACGCACCTCTTCCAGATTGGCCAACAACGGCACAAGTTGGTCGGCAGGGATACTTTGCAGGGCATTCATCTCCATCGTCGATACATACTGAGGAAAGAACACCTTCGGCATCACGGCAAAGAGGAGTGCCAAACCGCCCGTCAAACCGAAGCTAATCAGGAAGTCCTTCTTGCGTTCCTTTATAATAGCAGGTGTAGTCACCACTTCCTTCAAGGCCAACATCGCCAAGAGAGGAATGGTAAATTCGGCAATCACCAAGATGGAAGATACGGCACGGAACTTGTTGTACATCGGCACATAGTCGATGAAAAAGTCGGTGAACGGCATGAAATTCTTTCCCCACGAAAGGAGAATGGAAAGCACAGTAGCCGCCAAAAGCGCCCATTTCATCGGAGTTTTTACCACAAAAAGACCCAAGATGAAGAGGAACATCACGAATGCACCGACATAGACAGGACCCGATGTACCCGGCTGTTCGCCCCAGTATTGCCCGAGTTGACTATAAATGCTTCCATACATCGGGTTGGCCTTCTCCATTGCCTTCTCGTTGGCCGCCAAAGGCACGGATGCACCGCCCTTCACATTCGGCACCAAGAGCGAGAAAGTCTCGCCGATACCATAGCTCCATTGGGTGATGTAGTCGCGTTCCAACCCGCTATCCGTCTGGTTGGCCGAGTTCTCCTTCACCAATTCACTCTTGCCGCGCATCGACTCCTTGCTATATTCGTAGGTGTGATAGAGGTTCGACAGATTGACGCACACACCGAGCAAGCCCGCCACGACCAAAACGCCTGTGCGTTTTGCATAATTCACTAACGCATTTTCCTGAAATGCCTTCACACCGTAGGCGATGGCCATAAACAACATCACGAACAGGAAGTAGTACGTCATCTGCACATGGTTCGACATAATCTGCAAGGCCACGAAGAATGCCGTCAGCAATCCTCCCGTCAGACACTTGCCCCGATAGCAAAGCACCATACCTGCGATGGTAGGCGGAATATAGGCCAAGGTGATGAACTTCCAGATGTGACCGGCCGCAATGATGATGAAGAAGTAGGACGAGAATGCCCAGATGATGGCTCCGAGGGCCGCCATCCATGCCCGGAAGTCGAAAGCACGCAGCAGGATGTAGAAACCGAGCAGCATCACGAACACATACCACACATACGTCGGCAAGTAGAGATGATACAAATTCTCAATTCCCTTCAGCAAGTCCGTCGAGTCATAGCTGGGTGCCATCTGATAGGTCGGCATCCCACCGAAGATGGAGTTTGTCCAGCGGGTACGTTCGCCGGTACGTTCCAAATATTCCTTGCTCTCCTGCCCTGCACCGATGCCCGCCACCGAGTCATGCTGGCTCAAGATGCGTCCTTCGGTCACTGCCGGACAAAAATACACAAACGAGATGACCGCAAACACCACCACGGCCACCATATCAGGAATCAGTCTCTTCCAAGTATTCATAAGCTTAATCTTTTTTTAGTAAAATGAAAATAATAACCTGCATCATTTGTCATTCAGAACGGAGCAAAGCGAAGTGAAGAATCTCGGTAGCATAGCGCAGCTGAATACGCGGGTGTTACCGAGATCCTTCGCGTTGCTCAGGATGACACAACTTATCACATAAACTAAGTGCAAAGATAGTGCAAACTCCAAGAAAATCCGTACATTTGCACTCGAAATCAAACTTTTTTTATGAAAATAGGAATCATTACCGCCATGAGTTCGGAGCACAAGCAAGTGGCTCAACTCTTGGAAGACAAGCAAGAACACACCGAGGGTATCTACGCATACACCGAGGGACGCATCAAGAACAACACCGTCATCCTGACCCAATGCGGCATCGGAAAGGTGAATGCCGCAGCCGGTACGGTAGAGTTGATACGCCGTTTCCAGCCCGACTGCATCATCAGCACGGGTGTGGCCGGAGGCATCGACCGTTGCCTGAAAGTGATGGACGTAGTAGCCAGCTCGCACATTGTCTATCACGATGTGTGGTGCGGCGAAGGCAACGCCTACGGACAAATCCAAGGTATGCCCACTTACTTCGAAGGGCACAAGACCTTGCTCGATTGCGCCATGTCGCTCGACACAGCCACCGCCATTCACGGAGGCTTGATTTGTAGTGGCGACAAGTTCATCACCGACCGCTCGGAGCTGGATGCCATCAAGGGCAACTTCCCCGAAGGACTGGCCGTCGATATGGAATCAGGCTCCATCGCCCAAGTGTGCTATATATATAAGGTACCGTTCATCAGTTTCCGCATCATCAGCGATACGCCGGGTGCCGAAAACCACTGGGAGCAATACACCAATTTCTGGGGCGAGATGGCCGACCGTTCGTTTGGTGTTACCAAAGCATTCCTCGACTCATTGCCTAATAAAATTTAGTAGTAACTGTCATCCAGAGCGAAGCGAAGGATCTCGATGACATCCTCTTTTTATGTTTCCGAGATTCTTCCTCCCTTCGGTCGTCTGAATGACATTATAGAATAAAAATATGAAAACAATACCCAGCTTTACCATCGACCACATCCGCCTGTTGCGCGGCATCTACGTATCCCGCAAAGACCAGATAGGCGAAGAAGTCGTAACCACCTTCGACATCCGTATGAAGGAACCCAACCGTGAACCGGCCTTGGGACAAGGCGCTCTGCACACCATCGAACACTTGGCCGCCACTTATCTCCGCAACCACCCTACTTGGGCCGACAAGATTGTCTATTGGGGACCGATGGGCTGCCTCACCGGCAACTACCTGTTGATGAAGGGCGACCTTGAATCGAAGGATATTGTTGAATTGATGCAGGAAACCTTCCGCTTCGTGGCCGAGTTTGAAGGCGAAGTGCCGGGCACTGCCCCGAAGGACTGCGGCAACTGGCTTCTCCACGACCTGCCTATGGCCAAGTGGGAATCGGCCAAGTACCTGCACGAAGTGTTGGAACAGGTTACAGAAGAGAATTTAGTTTATCCAAGCAAATAAACCATTCATTATAAAAAAGTCCGCAGAAATGCGGACTTTTTTAGTTTCGAATCAACGTTCCTTCACTCTATCACTTGTGGCACTCTCTACTGAATATCAATGTATTGGGGTGCCACATAATTAAGCCTTGCTATTCTCTCGAACGGCAAGGCTTAAACGTTATATGAGAATAAGTTTTTCAAATTTATTCACAAACACGTTTGGTTTTCCTGACGGATGTTGTTGGAGCAACAAACAATCTATTGTCTAATCACATACATATACAAAAAGTGGAGCCAATCTGTTACTCGCTTCACGTGTTAAGGCCCTGGAATTGCCCGATCAGTCGAAACGAGCAACGCCGAAAGCCCCACGATGATGTATATAATCAACGTACCCGAACACTTTCCACAACATACAGCTATTGGAAATGTTCTAGGCACGATGTATATGCACCCCACAGGGCGTCCCCGTTGCTTTGTTTTTGACCAATCGTTTGAATTTTCCAGGTTCTAACACGCCAAAACCAAAACGTACAGTTACGCCTTTTATGTATATGTATCCCACCCTTGCTTTCCCATTTCAGGACTTCCGGCAAGAGTAGTCTTTGCAAAAGTAAGCATTTAATTGTAAATGAGAAACAAAAAAACGGGAAAACTCTTGAAAAAACTTCCAAACACCCTCTTGAATACTGCATCGTTTGCTGAAACAAAATGTTTCGGGACGGCATCAATAACTAAATCATAAGTTGTGATTACAGAATCATAACTTATGATTATAGAAACACAACTTGTGATTATAGAATCAGAACTTATGATTTACTTTCAGATGCAAGAAAAAATGTGTTTTGATGCAAGGATTTTCCTGTTTGTATGCGGAAGCATGCTATTATTGGAACGGATGCAGCATAGCAATTGAAATCAAGCATATATGCATCAACAAAAAAATCCCCGGCTTCTTCTCGAAACCGGGGATTTTAATGTCTTCGCCGTAAGCAAGAAATTACTTACGCAAGCCGAGAGCCTTAACGATAGCACGATATCTGTTGATGTCGCGATCCTTCAGGTAGTTCAACAAAGCACGACGCTTACCTACCAATGTTGTCAATGCTCTTTCAGTGCTATAATCTTTTCTGTTGAGCTTGAGGTGCTCAGTCAGGTGAGAAATACGGTATGAAAACAATGCAATCTGAGCTTCAGCTGAGCCAGTATCAGTGTTAGACTTTCCGTACTTTTCAAAGATTTCTTGTTTTTTTGCTGCGTCTAAATACATAACGTTTAAACTTTATTGATATATAACTTAAATTTGCGGGTGCAAAGATAGGGATTATCTTTCATACCGCAATGATTCTTAGTGATTTATTTTTCAAAAAAATGCATTACCTGCCTCCAGTCGGCATCTTTCAGCAATACTTTCTTGTTCTTGTCCAGCAAATAGAACGACGGGATGGACGACAAATCGTAGCGTTGCTCCATCGTGAGCACCTGTCCCTTGTCGTATCCGTTCACCCAGGCATCCGCCATCTCGGGCAAGTGTTCCTTCCATAGTTCAATGTCCTCGTCGGGATAGACGGTGAGCACTTTCATCTGTCCGCCGGCCACCAAGTCCTTCAAGAATGCCGACTGCCTCATCACCTGCTTGATTTCCATGCAAGTCTCGCAATCAGGATTGTAGAAGAACACCAACGTATATTCCGCCTTCAGCCCATACAGACTTCCCTGCCTGCCGGATGCCAAGGTATAGACAAAGTCGGCCGCCTTCATGCCGGGGCGGTTCTTCTCGGCCAGTTGGCGCATATAGGTTGCCCGTTCCCTCAGATACCCTTCCACCTGCGAAGTCTGTTCCACCCCCTTGCATAGCAGGATGAACATATCCTCGTTCTTCATTGGCGAGTTGGGATCGTGCCAATAGCGGGAAATCACTTCCCACAAATGCCCCATCATACGGGGTTCTACCGATGCCTTTTCCGCCAGTATGCCTATAGCCTTTAGGGCCTCGTCTTGCGGAATGCGTTGCAGCAGGTCCATATAGTTCACGGTTGCCTGTTCGGTGATGTCCGGCAAGTGGATGTAGGCCGTGTCGCGGAAGTCGAAGTGGTCCCAAAAGTGTTCCACCACATACGCCATTCGCAGTTCAGGCGTATTCAGCGCCACAGGTACTTCGGGCAACTGGAATCCCCGCTTCTTCGGTTGTTGCTGCTCCGTTTTCGGCTTCACGGTCTCCGCCTTTTGTCCGGCATTGCCGCACGCCACCATTACTACCATTGCCATTCCTGCTATTCCTGTCCAAAATTTCTTCATCTCCATCGTTTTTATTAAAAGTCCTTACACTCCTGCCACCAGATTGCAACCCTCTGTGTCACAGCCCATAACGGGTGGCAAGACATCTGCCACCGCCGCGTCACTCCTGCCACCGCCGGTTTTCGTTCGGACAAAGATAATAAAATCCGTGCAAACTCTTGAAGAAGAAAAATATTTTCTTGAAGAAGAATTTTTATTTCTTGCTGAAGCGTTCGTCGAATAAACTATTTGTTCCGACAATCTTCTAAAGCTTATCGCGGAAGCTTAGTAACGCATCACCGATAAGCTTAGTAACGCATCGGCAGTAAGCTTAGTAAGCTTCCGGTTGTAAGGGTGTAAGGACGGTGGCAGGAGTCCTATCACCCGTTTCTTAATGATAATCAAAATGTTAATCACCGGTGTAAGGAGTGTAAGGAGGCATCGGGTATATCCTTGGTTCTGACCAGATTTAGAGGTAACTTTCGTAAAAAACAGAATAGCCCATCCATGATAACGATTTATCAAAGATAGGACTATTCCTCTTCTGGCTTATTTTAGAGTTACGCTAATATCGACCTTCACAGGCCAATGCCTTTAGTCTTTTGTTTATACTCTATTGGTTTTTCTTTTATTTCTTGTCTCTGACGCAACGGATTCGGACACCGCTTTCATGACCTGTACCTACATTGATACGACCACCACCGCCACTGTCACTCCAGAAACCAGGGGTATTGTGCCAATTCCAATATCCATTCGCTGCATCATCACCGGAGAATCTGGTACGTGTTCCGTATTGTCCGTCAGGCAATCTTGAAACCATAAGTCCAAATTCCTTCTGATTCGGAGTTCTCCATGAATAATTGGCCTCAGCCGTTCCTCTCACATTGCTTTGGGTTTTATAATTTACACAAGGGTCTGCGCCGTTTGTGATATCATTCAAAGCAAAGTTGTTATTAGCATTCCATTGCCCTGTCGAACTAATCAAATCATTTTCAGCCACCACAAAACTGCTGTACAGATTATTTGCCGGTTGTATTTCATTATGATACGGCAACGGTTCTTCCGTATAATTGCGTGTCGCTACGATGCCACCCAATTCGAACGTATTGTCTTTATAAGTGTAGAATCTTTCAGGGTCTGTCAATCCCATTTTAGGTTGTTCTTTCGTTCCTGATTCCAAAGTACGTACACAGCGAACCAATTCCGCCCAACTATAACTATTGTTATATGGATTGTTGGTCAAACCTTCTTCCGGCCAAAATGTACTCTTGTCATTTGCAGAACTTGTAAAGTAGTGGTATTTTCTTCTATAACTATGTCCATATTGGTCATTACCCCAGTTAGCATTATCAATGTCTTCCAACTCAGCACGAGTAATCAGATAAGAATCCTGATCCAAGGCATTCTGACCGAAGAAGAGCGCACGATATTGATCAACGGTTGCCAAATACCATTTCACTTCATTGCCGTCAATCGTACCATCACCATCCGAATCACGGTTACGACTCATACAAGCCTTGGCCACCGTAGTATATAAAGGTTGGGCGCCGGTCACTGATTCCATATTGCTATACCAGTCTCCATTTTGATTAGTACTGCTGGCACTTGTCCAACCATTCCAATCATGCTGGTTGCTGATTCCGCTATAATCACTGTTTGAGAATCTCTTATTATACACCTTTTCCTCATCAATGATTTCGGTACCGAAAGCTTTTACCAAGTCATTAGTGTTATCAGGATAGATATAATCTCTCTGATAGAACGTGGAAATGGATCGTTGCGAAATACTATATGCTACCTTGGCATAAAGGCTCTTTCCGTCGGCACTTACATCCAAATCATTGGCAATCAACATACTTCGGGATTCCTTGTCCACATATTCCGGCCAAGTCTTATTAGCATAATAATTTTCATCAATGAAACAAGTGTAATATACTTCCGTATTATTGTTTTCCGTGTAGGCATCATCGCTATACAATGCAGCCAAGAGTTCAAACACATTCAAAACCGCCTCACTATCATCACCCGGATACTTACATACATTCTTGGAAATGTCAGCTCCATTGTTAATGCGATTGCTTGTTGTGTTCTTTACGAACTTCATCCACTGGTAGTCCGCCTCATTGTTGAACAAAGAAGCTACATTGCCCAATGTACACAACAATTCTTCCTGCATATCATAAACTCCGTCAGCTTTCACATTCACGGTTTCCTTCGTTTCTCCAAAAGGAGTCTTGATACTCAAGATATAACCGGAACCGGCATTTCTCAATTCCTGGATGGTCGATTTCTTGAACGCCATCACACGTGCTTCATAATGAGCATCCACATCGTAATGTTCACCACCTGTTGCATCCACAATCAAGCCTTCTGCGTATGGATGGTCATCACTGGTTGTAGCTTCCACCTTAATGTCATCTACTCCATTGACTGTTACCTTATACTTATAAGAGTAGTTACGGATGACATTAAAGTCTGTCCAGTTATTAGAAGAGAAGTCGCCAAAATGAATGGTATAATTGACATTGGCCGTCACCTCACCCGTATTATCTACAAAGTCACCATAAATTTCGATGTATGCAGCATTATCGGCAGCATTGGTAAAGGTCTTGGTAGCATCGCTCCAAGCATTCTTTTCACGATTCTCCCATGAACCGATGGTACTGTTCTTTGCAACCTGCAAGTTTTCAGGATAGTAAAACTCTATCACTTCAAGACCGTTGAAGTTCCAACGATAACTCGATTCTACATTCGCAGTTGTCACGTTACCTGCCAAATAAGTCGCAGGAGTGCTGATACCAGCCTTCGGAATCAAAGTTCCTGAAACCGGCACATTACACAATCGGTAATACTTCGGGGTGAATGTACCCTTATCCTTACCCGAAGTGATGGTAAAGGTATTCTTTGCCAAAATACGGTACAAGTAGATGGTGTTTACACCTTCTGCAATGCTGACATTTCCGGTAGCATCCTTACGGATGTTTACAGCATTACCATCGTTCAGATAACCCGACATAACGAAGATGTCGCCCGTAGGATCCGGTGAGAACAATTCGCTACCTTCCGTACCATGCATTCGCTGGAACTGAATATTCAAGAATGCGTCTCTGGTCAATGTAGAACTTGCCACATCCGTTACATTCAAAAGCTGCTTGTCATCGTTACTCAAATAATAAGTTGTACTCTTGTTGATATTGGCAACAGAATAGATGTACGACTCGCCAGTCATTGCTTCAATGGTCACACTCGCCGGACCAGGACTTGTCAGAGCACCATCCGCCGATTCCATCTTGGTATATCCGGTCAAATCACCTGCCTTGTTGAATACATAGAAATGCAAATCATACAATTTGTTTTCCGCCTCCGTAGCACGGCTATTATTGACTTCCTTATCGGCTTGGCGCTGGAAACCCAACTTTACCACCGCTCTTTCCGGCTCATTCTTTTCTACCGGCATAATTTCGCTTTCGTCGGTACATGAAGCGAGCACACTCACTCCGACAAAAAACATAGCTATATATTTATAGAATTTTTTCATATTAATTCCTCCATTCTTTTTTAGTGGATTACACGACCACTATCATTCGAAACTCAATTCAGGATTCTCAACCGGACTCCAATCCACCACTTCGTATTGAAGGCTAACTTTTACTCCTGTCTCCTTGTCAATACCCATAATGGTGTATTGATAGTAATGATTGCGCACTACATTGAAAGGATCGTCGTTTGCATAATCCTTGAAATGCAACTCATAATCTTCGCCATCGATGGTGACGGTCATCACCGCCGGGGTTGCACCTTCGCCTACGTTTTCATATTCCGGCAAATAGATGTGATAAGTGCCATTGTTGCCAGTGAATGACTCGCTGCCTGTTGTACCTAAACCTGCCAGCGGGCGGAACACCGGTTGTTGGAACAAGGCTCCTGTATTGGTAACGGTGTTGTAACCTTCCGGTACTACATAACCGGCAGCATTGTGCTTGTCGATGCTGACACCCTCCAATGTGGCGTTAAAATTATCATCCAATTTCACTTCCACCTTCGCCATAGCACGGAGCATGTCGATGGTTTGAGGCACGCGGGTCAATTCGCCTTCAGCCAAGGTCAACGTGCATTGCTGTACACCCCACATCGGGATATATGTCGGCTTGTAGCTGTAAGTCACATTTGCATAAGTGGCGGGAGTAACCGCGGGACAGTTGGCAAATACCATCAGTCGGCAATTCAGTACACCGTCAGTCGGGATGTTTTCCTTGGCAATCATCAAGTCACCTGTAAATTCATACTGTCTGCCGTTTTCATTCGCCAGACGAACCACGTCCTTGTTCACGACCGAACCCAAATAAGTCTGTCCGTCAGTTGAATAAACCAACACTTGAAGACCATTGTCGGTGCGGAAGTCAATCTGATTTTCGTATTCGCTACCCAAGATGCCTCCGTTCGTTTCATTGTACGTCCAATCGCCTTCTGCGCGCGAACGAGAGTCCAAATTGTCGAGGGCCAGTGTGAAGGTAATCTTTACCTTACCGGGAGGAAGCTGCGGTTCTTCTTCCGAAGATTGGCAAGAAGAAGCGAGGAAGCCCATCAGCCCTATATATAGTATGTAAATCCAATTCTTCATAACGTAACTTTTTAGAGGGTGTAATTTAAGAAAGGTCTGCATTATTCAAAACCACCTTCCACGAGTTGATGATGATGTACGAACTTACCCAGTGGTCGTCTTCATCGAGGAAGAACGTCATGTTATACTCGTCCTGACGATCCAAGTATTCCTGGTTGTCCATCTGGCGGTTGTAATGACCTTTCACCAAAAGCGCATAGTCGATGAGAGGAATGGAAAGCACCTTCTCACCCTTGTCGTTGGTGATGGTGAGGATAGGGTTGTTTTCCAGCATCAGTCGGCCTACTGTGAGTTCGGCGATGGCTACACCGATGGATGTCTGTGCGCGTGAGCCGTCAGGATTGAGTTCGGCTACACCGTCGTCGGTACGCCATGCGTAATAAGTGAGCTGTTCGTCTTCGAGCAAGCTGTTGTCATAGTCCATCCAGCCGTTTTCGTCGGTGATGGTGAAAGTGAACTTGTCCACGTCAACCGGTGTGCCCGACAAGTGTTGGAGAACGATGCGGATGTTGTTGGTGTTCTTCACCAACGGGATGGTGAGTTCCTGAACTTCGGCAGCACGTGAAGTGAAGGTATGCTCGGTGATTTCGCCGTGCCACAAGGGCTTGAGGTCTTCATTCACGATGGCAGTACCGTCGGCACGGGTGCTGATGCGGTTCATGCGGCAAGTCAGCTCGTCGATGGTCGATACGCCCTGAGTGAGGACGGGTACGGAGAATGATTCCTCGCCTTCCAGTCCGGCCCAAGTGACGAAGCGATATTCGCCTTCCTGCACTTCTACCGGCATCGAGTAACCGTCCTCACCAAGGATGTCGCCCTGTTCGGTGCGCTGATAAACAAACTTTCCTTCCTGATCGAAGGCATAGAGCGTAACGGAACGCACCTCGTTAGCGAAAGCGTCCGCAAACTTCATGTTGTGGTCATACTTGAACTTCACACGGTATTCTACCGAGCAATCTACCACGTCTTCTTCGAGAATGTTCTCGCAAGACACCATTGTCACGCCCAAAACGGCCAGCAACAACGACCACACTTTCATCTTTTCCAAATTAGCCAGAATCTTCATAACGTATGTTTTTTAAAGTTTTACTCCTTATTTATATATATCATCAGCCTTGCGGCCATTCTTGTTTTCTTTTCCAGTGGGAATCGCTCGATGGTCGGGATTCCGGTTCCTGCCTCTCTTTGCACCGGCGGGATAAGTGCTTTTCGGTTTTTGGGTTTGAAACGGGGAGCCCCGAAGGGCTTCCCGTTGGTTTTAGGTATTAATGAATTGTCTAATCTGTTTCTTACGTATTGCTGCTTATTGCAAGGTTACTGATTGGTTCACTTGCTTCCACTTCAGGATTTGAACCTTAGCTGCCACGAAGTATTCTTCTTCCGGCATAGTTTTCGGGATGATGATTTCTTCAGGATTGTAAACCGGAGTACCCATACCGCTGATAGCGTCGATAGTCAACAAGTGGTAGTGGTTGCGGACAACACCTGCTTCACCGCCGAGGCCTTCGATAGCTACGTAGAAGTAAGCCTTACCTTCTGTCCACTGGGCTGCTGTGTCCATACCATTGATAACGTCTGCTACACCTGCCACTTCAGGAGCACCTTCTGTCAAAGCTACCTTTACTTCCCATGGTTCTGCATCTTCACCTGCATCCACGATAGTGAGATACGGTGCCCAATCATTGCTTGTACCTGAACCTTCATCCGTTGTGACAGGATAAGTGTAATCTGCCAACATTTCGTTTGCCTTGGTCAAGAGACCTTTTGTGGTGTAATACAAGCCCTTGTACTTCAAGATGTTTTGAGCTGTTTCTGCACCTTCCGGTTTGATGGTAGCTGACACGAGGAGCAATGTCGGGTCGTCGCTGGTGTTTTCCTGGCAATATTCTGCATAGTTTTCAACTGGAAGAATTTCGCTATACTTATAATAAGTATAAGCTTCAGGAGCTGCACTGTTTGCCCAGTAAGAACGAAGGCTTGCTGCATCATTCCATGTCCAATCGAGGTTGATGTCTTCGATATTCTTCACGAGATAAGAAACCGGGTTGGTAGCTACCACCTTGTAACCAGTGATTTCAGGAACGAGTGTTACGTCTGCACCATCCAACTTAACATCCTTACCTGTAACGGTGAAGCTTTCAGCATTCTGAAGTGCCGATACCTTAGCAACCACTCTTTCTACGGTAATGGTAACAGGATTTTCAATCGCATCAGCTGCTGTCTTTTGGAAGTTGGCATCTGACAACGGAGTAGCAGTCATATCCACTGTGCCATCCAGATAAGCTGAGTTGGACATCACGAAACCTTCTGAATAATTGCCAACCATATTCTTCAAATCGGTCAAGTTCGGAGTACCGATTGATGTTTCAGTATAACCAGTGTTCAGCAAAGCTACTACTGATGCCGGAGCTGTTTTCTTATCTTCCAACACGAGCACAACATTTGAAATCTGGTCAACGGTGCCTTCACCAGCTGTCCATTCCTTCAAATCTTCACCAGAAGCTGCCACTGCTTCTACAAATCCGCCATTTTCATTGAAGAACACGAACAAAGCATTGTTCACTGTGTTCTCAGCTTCTGTACCGGCAACAAAACCACCGTCGGTTGTTGCACGTGAAGCAGCACTTGGCGCAACAATATTCACTGCGACATACGATTCGCTCTTCTGTACATCTCTTGGTTCAACATTCTGTGGAACCTCTTCGTTTGAACAACCTGCCAATACGGCACCCATCATCAACGCGCTCAAAAATAAACCTCTTGTCTTCATAATCGTAACTTTTAGGGGTTAATACTTTTTTGTTTTCTCTTTAATTATTATTATCTATATTTTTTCACTCTTAAAATTCGTAACTCTGTTTGTCCCTTTCGACATTGCAAAAGTAGGAGTTCTGAAAACAAGTGCCCGTCGGGTTTTTCGGCAAAAAAAAGTTGGAAAATCGCAATAGTGGCGTTCTGGGGCTTCTGAAGGGGTAATCTATTCAATTTTGAACGTTACACCGCCCAAAATGAATAAGATACCCCCGATGTTTTTTGAAGAAAAAATGAACTTTTTTGCTTTTTCGTGAACTTTCTTTTGAGTTATTTGTTTATGTATGATTCACCCTCGATGGTTGACGGAGACGCGAAGGCTAAATGCGGAAAATATCGGGAACATCCACTTTATGTTTCCGAGATTTTTCGGACAAAGTCCTCAACAACACGTCTTCGTCACTTCGCTCCTCAGAATGACACTACTGATCAAGCTATTATGGTTCTGCGTCAATTTAAGGACAACAAAACATTAAAACATTTTGTCATTCAGAGCGAAACGCAGTGTAGCGAAGAATCTCGGTAGCACCTACCTGATGCACTCGAGATTCTTCGCTTCGCTCTGAATGACAAAACGGATACAACTACTATCCGATTCATTGAAAAATCTGCGTCATCTGCGGATGAAACATAGATGGTTACCCCAACAATCCACCACCGCACAAGACGAAGAAAAGCCGGAGCTGGCTTTCACCAGACTCCGGCTCTTCTTCATAAACAACAACTACAATCAGTTACCGTACAAGGCATTGTCCTTGCGCTTCTTGGCTATTTCTTCCAAGTTTTTCGCAGCTTCCGCACTTCCCAGTGCCTTCGCCTCATTGAACAGGGTCTCAGCCTTGTCCAGCTGTCCTTGCATCATCCAGAGGACACCTTCGTTGTTCTTCGTAGCACCTGCCTGTGGGTCAGATTTAAGCAGGTACTTTTCAGCTTGCTTCCAGTTCCCTTGCTGAAGCTCGATGGCGGCAGCATTGATGTTTGCTGTTGGGTCGTCAGGAAACATTCGTACTGCCACCTCGAACACCTCATTAAACTCATCACTTCCACTTTCGTAGGTTTGAGCCACCTGGAACATTTCATTCAAGCTCAGTTGTTGGGGACGTTTAGTTATAATTTCCTTCGCTTCGTCCACCGTGAAGCCACGCACCACATATTGCACCTTGTAATCAGAGTGTCTCAATGCGGGATAACAATCTTTCAACAATGTGGTATAAGCCGAACCACCGTCTATCGTGCGCAAGCGTAACTCACGCGCATCGTAATCCAATTTATCATTATCGATTATGGCAAGCATTTCATCCTTCTTGGCGAACGTGCTGTTCGCTACATAGTTGCGAAGTCCTTCCCAATCTTCGGGTACCGATGTCACCTTGATGAAGTCCTGTTCGAAGTGTTCCAACTCCTGCACATATTTCTTCAGGGCTTCGGCACGTCCTTGCGCCAAGCGGGCATTGCTCTTGTACGATCCTTCGGGTGAAGCATAACCTTCGATGTCGATTTCCGTAATCCGGGTGTTCTTGTCGTTCTTCACCAAATCGATAGTTGCAATAATCTTCTTCAGTTCTTCCGGGTTGTTGCGATATTCCGGATAAATCTTTGTCTGATTCACCGGGAAATCCAGGAATGCACTGCCTTCTTCTACACGAGCTTTTACCGCCTCCACTTCCGGAGTAACGAATGCAATGGTAGGCTGGATGACGTATCTCACCAAGTGCACCGGCATCACCAGGGCACGTTCTTCTTGCGCCAAGCAATTAGCACATCCATAAAGATCGGCCATCAGTTCGAGCTGCGATTCGTGCATCCATACCTCGAACGGAATACGGGCAGTATAATTGATGGTCTGCACTTGGTCGTTCTTGCGACGGATAACCTCGAAAGCATCTGCCGGAACATTCCCTTCGCGTTCGTTGACAATGGCGCGACGACGACCATAAACCACTACGGAGGGCAATACCTTGCTCCTGCTGTCGTCTTCGTTGTGAAGAACTGGAGTAAGCTGCAACATCTTGTCCGAAGAAATGTGCATATCGGCAGGAATCGTGATATCCATACCTACTAATATCATATTGTTGTCACTGATAGACACCGACTGCTTTTCAATCTTGATGTCACTACCTGCAATGTTCTGCCCCAACATCGGCAAGGCAAACATCGCCATTGTAATGAATAATGTGTATATACGTTTCATAGCGTTTTCCTCCTTAGAATAAATAAACCAAACTCAATGCAGCTTTGGTAGGACCGAAATAGTTCTTATTCGACTTTTCTACCATATCACCACATTCCTTGCACTCATACTTCTTGTAATCTACATAAGCATACCCGAAGCCCAATGTTGCTTCCAGATTCCAATGACGACTTAAAACAAATTGGTATCCATACGATATGCCCCCACCGTAAAAATTGCCTTTGTAACGGAACTTGTCCGTATCATCGAATACAGAAAACGGCAAGTCAATGCCGGTGGTGTGATAGTTGCCTACCATAGCATGTACACCAAAGAAGTGACCATTGAACTTGTCACACAACCAATAACGAACTTCAGGCTGAACCATCGAAAGCTTCAGCATCTTCGAATCCGAATACTCCCAAGGATTATAATAAAACGGTACGTCCAACGTAACCTTCTTACTTAATCCTACTTCTAAACTCAAATTGGGAATACGAACAACATCCAACGGAACATTGGTCTTGATCGTAACCTGACCGAACGCGAACGTAGCGCAAAGCAGGTAACCCAATACAATCAATACTTTTCTACTCATTGTTCCCATTTTTTTAGTTTAACATTAAAATTTCTATGGCAAAAGTAGAAAGAATAAGAATAGGCGCCTGTCGGGGTTTTCATCTTTCGCAAGAGGCTTTTTTAACAAATTAAATTTTTATAAATAAAAAGAACAATTTACCCCTTCATTTGTTATACAAGGAGAATGAAAAGGCCGCCATCTAACCCCAAAAACAAAATAAGGGAGGCAAATCATTCAAAAGAAAGGTGAATTATTCACCCCTTTTGAGGCATAAATGGTGTTTTATTCACTCGCTTAAAAGCAAAAGAATGTTAAACTTACCACCAAGACGGCGATTTTTCATTCAAAACCTTTGGAGATATGAATTAAATACCTACATTTGCATCAGAATGATAGTGGGTCAATCATTCAAGCAAGCTTTAACATTAAAAATCGTTCTTAATCATGAAGAATTCAATTTTATTTGTTGCCATGCTCATCATCATGGGTATGACATCATGTACAGCTACTGAAAATGACCCGATGGAACAAGTTGAAGATTTCAGCTCGTTGACATCCTCTTATGGCGCACGCAGTGTGCTCTCCTCCGATAATATTTGCAAGAAGCTTCATTTGGAAGAACTTCCGGGCGTCAGTGCGGAAGAAGCCTGCAACATCTTGTCGAATCTCAAGAAACACAATCAGTCCGTCAAACATTCCGACGTGAAGGAAAATGACCATGACGGCATCTGCGATGTGGATATCATTATGGACGAAACCATCAGCAACCGATACACCTTTACCATACAGCTCCACATGGAAAAGGACAGCAAGGGAACGATGTATTACAAGAGCTTCGAAGCTGACTGTTCGGCCAACACCTTTGCCTGGTACATCAAGGGTTTCTCATTCTCGACCGACAATGCGACCGGCGCCAACAAGTTTGAAAGTCCCAGCAGCATCTACTTCAAAATTTTAGATGAAGAAGTGAAATACATTCAGGTGCCCGTCACCGTGAAGGGTACTTACGATGGCAAGGACAACAAGGCTGAATTTAGCTACACACTCTAATCATCAAGAAAAAACCGTCAAAAAAAGACCATTTCTCTGTCGATAAAAAGATTTTTTAACTACCTTTGCTTGGTTTTAAAATAAAACGACAATGAGAAACAGACTTTTACACATAGCATTCGTCATCTGTACCACCATCCTGCTTGGCGTGACAAACACTTACGCACAGCTTGACGTACAGCAACTGACAGAACAGCAAGGATTAGGAAACAATACCATCAACGAAATCCATCAAGACAAGAAAGGATTTCTGTGGATAGGAACGGATATCGGCATAACCCGTTACGACGGAAACTTCTTCCACACTTATAAATTGTCAAGAGAAGGTGGAGGTGAGCCTATTTCCGTAAACAACATACAAGAAACGGAAGACAGATACCTATGGATTCTATCCGAAGAAGGTCAGATTGCCTGCTTCGACAAACAACAAGAAAAATACATCCCTATCCAATGGGGAGAAGGGATAAAACCGGAAAATATCTATCAAATTTCCTCTACTGGTGAATTTTTATACGCAATCTCGTCCGACGGGCTTCACATCGTGAATGTGAAGTCCGACGGCAAGATGATTGTACCTGAACATAAAATCCTCCTCCCGAACAAAAAGCTGAACAAGGTGCTCTTCGCACACGACCACGTCCTCTTCCTGACCGACAAGGACAACCGGGTGATAACCTACGACACACGCTCGGGAAAGAGTAGCCACATCGACTGCAGTGAATGGGGCATTCGGGCAAAAGACATCCAAAACATATACCCGAACGACCGACACCTGTTTGTCTGCGGAGACTTCGAAGGCATCATCTGCTACAACCTGAAAGACAAGTCGTTCCAGCACATCAAGGTTTCGAGCAACCCGGCAGACTACCAACACACATCCATCAGCGAAATCTGTTACCTGAAAGACAACCGGTTTGCCATCTCGAACAAACGCTTCATCTACGAAATGAGATTCGAGAATGAAAACTATACACAAACCAGTTATGAAATCATCCGACGGGTGCAGTACGAAAGACAGTTCGAACAGCTTATCCGAAACCGAATCAGCGACCTGTACTATGACAGCGACAACCACGTGTTGTGGATAGGTACGTACGGCAACGGATTGGTCCGCCAAAACATCAGCCACACATTCGCTTACCAAATCAAGCTTCCGGTAAACATTTATCACACCAATGACATCGTGCAGGATTCGAAAGGGTACATCTGGTTAGGAACCCGCAAGAACGGCTTGCTGAAAAGCACCGATACCGAACTGACCGAAAACACGCAATTCAAGCTGTGGGAAAAGGCAGACGCCAACGGAAGCTATCACTTGCAGAAAGACAGGAACGGCTATCTGTGGATAGGAAGCGAAAGCGGGACCATTCAGAAACTGAACACCAGCACCGGCGAACTGAGCACCATCGCTCCGCCCGACACCGTGACCAACCCGGCCAAGGATTTCGTCATACAGGAATTGTTCATGAACTCCCGAAACCGCTTGTGGGTAGCTACCGCAACCTCCATCGGCATATATGACGAGAATACTGGCAAATGGTTAGTATATAAGAACTATATGAAACCTTACGGACGTGTGACCAAGATTGCGGAAGATGCGGACGGTGTGATATGGTTAGGCACAGAACATGGACTCTATGAAGCAAACGTCCCGCTGGACATCCCCAACAAAATCAATATGACAGGAGGATTCGAACAGGAAGCCGGACTGATAGCCAACGAAGTGTTGTCCATCCACGTGACCAACACTAACCAGATTTTAGCATCCTACTCCGACAAAATCATCCGTTTGGAAAAGAACAAGGTCATCAACCACATCCTGCTGCAAGAAGACATCCCCTACGGACATATCACTTGCATGATTGACGACCGGAACGGGAACACATGGGCCGGAAGCAACGAAAGCCTCATCTCCATCCACAACAAAACGAATACCTACTTTGCATACCCTATGTCGGGAAACAACCCGGTGGTGTGCCGACTGAACGACAGCAAGCTGTTGTGGGGAAACATGCCCGACCTGCTTTTCTTCGACCCCATCAAGCTGAAGGACTTGAAACGGAAGAAAGTCTATATCACGGACATCGAGGTCAACGCCAAGAAGTTAGTGTTGGACAATCAAGCGATTTACAATGCCCAGCAAATTGACTTGATACAAGGAAGCCACGTCAAACTTCTGCTCAGCAAGCTGAACTACAATGCCATCCAGAACAAGACGGCTTACCGCATCCTGCCCACCGACACCGTATGGAAAGAGAACCATTATAACGAACTGATTCTCGACGACATCCAGGCAGGAACTTACACCCTTGAAATCAAGCCCGTCTATCCGACACCGGGAGGCGAGGAAACCACCGCCTTGACGCTGAACGTGTCACGCCACTGGGCATTCGACACATGGGCTCTCATCGGCTATTCGCTGATTGTCCTCAGTGGTGGCATCCTGGTCTATCGCTATCTGAACAAGAGAAAGATACGCCGCAAGTTCTACATCAACCAACATCAGGAGCTGAAGGACGAGCTGCAGAAGGCCAAGGAAACCAATGAATACGAAGAGAAGCTGCGTAAGCAACAAAATGACACGTTAGCATCCATCGCACGGAATCTGCGGACACCACTGTCCATTATCACGAATGCGCTGAAAGAATTGACCGGCAACAGGGACCTGACACCCGACATGCAACAAAAATATAGGTTAGCACACCGGAACAGCCTGTACATACAGGAAGCTTGTGAACAGTTCATCGACATACAGCAACAGGACATCTATAAGGACGAACTGAAAGTTTCGGCTTATCCGGTGTTCAAGATAACGGATGCCGTCATCCGTTCGGCACGCGAAATCATTTCGGTTTCATCCATCAACATCGACTATGGCCAAGAGAAAGACCAGACAATACTCTGGGTGGATTTCTCCAAAATAGAGTTCACCATCAAGACGATACTGTCGAACGCCTTCAAACGTACCCACTATGCCGGAAACATCCAATGTTCCATCGCCAAGGAAACGAGGGACGACAAGGAATATTGTGTCTTCAAGATTGTAGATGACGGAAAGGACTGGGAAGCAACCCTTATACAAACCAATGAATTGGGACTGTCGGTGATGAACAACATTGCGCAAAAGCATCACGGAGAACTCCACATACTCAAGAAAACGGACGGAGGAACGGAAAGCATCCTGTACATCCCCACCGGAAAAGAACATTTCGCAAACGACGAGAACGTCGTGTTCATCGAACCGCAAGCCCAGACAGAGGAAGCTAACGAAGATCCGTTGATTACATCCGGCATAAAAGAAACTGCAGCAGAAGAAACAAGCACGGAAACAAAGACTTCCAAGAACAAGCAGAAAATCCTGATTGTGGAAGAACATAAGGATACACGCCAGTTCCTGAAACTGCAATTCGCCAACGAATATACGGTATATCTGGCCAAGAACGGACAGGAAGGGGTGGAAACTGCACGGAAGATATTGCCCGACCTGATTATCTCCGAAGTGAAACTGCCGGTAATGGACGGTTTTGAATTGACACGGATTTTGAAAGAAGACATCAACACCTGCCATACACCTATCATTCTGTTGACAACCCTCATCAACAACGAAGACATCATAAAAGGTATGGAATTAGGTGCTGACGACTATGTGAGAAAGCCTTTCGATATGGAAGTGCTGACAAGCAAGGCGAGACAGCTCATCAAGAACCGGGCGGAACTGAAAAAAGCCTATACCAAGCTTTTGATTCCGAGCCAGGAAAGTCAGGAACAGACAAATGTAACGGAAGGACAAGAGGAAAATACGGAAGACCCATTGGTGAGCAAAATCATCCAACTCATCAACGAGAATATCCAGAACGAAGACTTCAGCGTAAAGAAACTGGCGGAAATGGTGAACATGAGCCAGCCGACCCTGTACCGCAAAATCAAGCAAGCCACGAACTTCACCTTGATTGAGGTGGTAAGAGGGGTTCGACTGAAACGGGCAGCCGAACTGCTGAAATCGAAGAAATACAATGTGCAGGAAGCAGCCGAAGCCGTAGGTTACAATGACATACCGACCTTCCGCAAACATTTCGTGGATTTCTATGGCGTGACCCCGTCGGCATTCAGCAAAGAAGAAGGCACAGAGAAAAAATAAGTTAGAAGGTACATTTCTCTCTGAAAAATCGTACCTTTGCAGCCAAATATATAGGTATAGTATGCAGGACATCAGAAACATTGCCATCATTGCCCACGTTGACCATGGTAAGACCACCCTTGTGGACAAAATGATGCTGGCGGGACACTTGTTCCGCAATGACCAAACCAATGGCGAATTGGTATTGGACAACAATGACTTGGAACGCGAAAGAGGGATAACCATCCTCTCAAAGAACGTATCCATCAATTATAACGGAACCAAAATCAATATTATTGATACTCCGGGGCATGCCGACTTCGGAGGCGAAGTGGAACGTGTGCTCAATATGGCCGACGGTTGCATCCTGTTGGTGGATGCCTTCGAAGGACCGATGCCACAGACTCGCTTCGTGCTCCAGAAAGCCTTGCAAATCGGTTTGAAGCCCATTGTGGTAGTGAATAAGGTAGATAAGCCCAACTGCCGCCCCGAAGAAGTGTATGAAATGGTGTTTGACCTTATGTTCAGCCTCAACGCCACCGAAGACCAGCTGGATTTCCCGGTCATTTACGGCTCGGCCAAGAACAACTGGATGGGCGAAGACTGGCAAACACCGACCGACAGCCTCACTCCGTTGCTCGACTGCATCGTGAAGCACATCCCAGCTCCGCAACAGTTGGAAGGTACACCGCAAATGTTGATTACTTCCCTCGACTATTCGGCTTATACCGGTCGTATTGCTGTGGGACGTGTACACCGTGGTACACTGAAAGAAGGTATGAACATCACTTTGGCCAAGCGCGACGGTACGCTCGTGAAATCGAAAATCAAGGAACTGAATACGTTTGAAGGTTTGGGCCGCAAGAAAGTGGAATCCGTATCGTCGGGTGACATCTGCGCCATCATCGGTGTGGAAGGCTTCGAAATCGGTGATACCATCTGCGACTTCGAAAATCCGGAAGCATTGCCACCCATCGCCATCGATGAGCCGACCATGAGCATGCTTTTCACCATCAACGACTCACCCTTCTTCGGCAAGGAAGGTAAGTTCGTGACTTCCCGTCACATCCACGACCGCTTGCAGAAGGAATTAGACAAGAACTTGGCTCTCCGTGTCCGCAAGACCGAAAACGAAGACGGCAAGTGGATTGTGTCAGGACGTGGTGTATTGCACCTCTCTGTTTTGATTGAAACCATGCGTCGTGAAGGTTATGAGTTGCAAGTAGGCCAGCCACAAGTTATTTATAAGGAAATAGACGGTGTGAAATGTGAGCCTATTGAAGAGTTGACCATCAGTGTGCCGGAAGAATTTGCCAGCAAGATGATTGATATGGTGACCCGCCGTCGTGGTGAAATGACCTCGATGGAGACGCAAGGTGACCGTGTGAACATTGAGTTCGATATGCCTTCTCGTGGTATCATCGGTTTGCGTACCAATGTGTTGACCGCTTCGCAAGGAGAAGCCATCATGGCACACCGATTCAAGGAATACCAACCCTACAAGGGTGACATCGAACGCCGAAACAACGGATCGATGATTGCCATGGAAAGCGGAACGGCCTTCGCATACGCTATCGACAAATTGCAGGATCGCGGCAAGTTCTTCATCTATCCGCAGGACGAAGTATATGCCGGTCAGGTCGTGGGCGAACACGTACACGAAAAGGATTTGGTCATCAACGTCACCAAGTCGAAGAAGCTTACCAATATGCGCGCATCTGGCTCGGACGACAAGGCCCGCATTATTCCGCCGGTAGTCTTCTCTCTAGAAGAAGCCTTGGAATACATCAAAGCGGATGAATATGTGGAAGTGACTCCGAAAAGTATGCGTATGCGCAAGGTCATCCTGGATGAACTGGAACGTAAACGTGCGAATAAGGAATAAATTAAAAAAGGTTGCTCTGTTCAGCAACCTTTTTTAATTTCCATCAATCCATAAACTTTACCTTTGCCGCATCGCGAGGCTTAGCCTTCGGAGTTTCAGCCGGATAGCCAAAACCGATGCACAACAACAGTTCATAGTTTTCAGAAAAACCCATTTGTTTGAGGTATTCCTTAGCTTCGGGATTAGCCTTCATAAAACGGGCAGGACCACCTAAACAACAAGAACCAATACCCATCGACCAAGCGGAAAGAATCATGTTCTCAGCCATCAACCCACAATCAACCGGTGAATAGGCAAAAGTAGTATCGTTGGCTATGAATGCCACCGTCGGTGCATTACGGAACATGTTCTTGAAGTTCGGGTTTTCCGCTTCCTTCGGATTGTCCTTCACGTAGAGCTCCGTCAGTTTCTTGATAACTTCCGGGTTATCTACAATGCGAACTTCCCAAGCCTGACGGTTGATGGCGTTCGGTGCATTGATGCCACACTCCATGATAATCTGCATGGTGTCACGGTTCACAGCCTGTGGCTGATACTTACGCACACTGCGACGGGTCATGATGGTTTCAATCACTTGATTTTTGCCGTCCTCAGCTTTTGCTTCCTGCTGAGCCGGAGCTGTACAACTGAACAAAGAGCAAGCACATACAGCACTTAAAAGAATTTTAAAGGCTTTCATCGTCATCACTTTTTATCTTTCTTTCCGCCAAACAAATCCTTCACACCATCAATCACCTTGTTGATGCCCTTCTTAGCTTGAAGACCGGCATATTTTGCCTGTACAGCAGCCAACTCCATAGCTTCCTCAGCAGTCAGGTCCTCATACTTTTCAGCCTGCTTCACCAATGCTTCAAATTCCTTGGCAGCATCTTCCCAATCGGCTTCCGTATATTCAGCACATTCTTCGGATACTTCGTTTACAAACGACTTGAATTCCTTGATATAATCTTCCTTAGACTGTTGGCAAGCAGTCATCATCACCATCATGGCCATCAAAGCCACATAAAAAATCTTCTTCATGTCAGTAAAATTGATTAAATGATTAGACAAAAAAGGGGCGTCACAACGGGCGC
>JAFQBF010000182.1 GCA_017416735.1 Bacteroidaceae bacterium
AGCAGCGAAAAGCTCCGCAAGATGTTGAATATGGAAACCTTCGAGTGGACTCAGTTGGGCAACACCGACCTGCTGAAAGCCGGACATCAGTTGGGCGAACCTGCCTTGTTGTTCGAAAAGATAGAAGACAGCGCCATCGATGCACAGATGCAACGCTTGGAAGACATCAAGAAGTTGAACGAAGCGGCTGCTTACAAGGCTAATCCTATCAAGCCGACCATCGCTTTCGAAGATTTCGAAAAGTTGGATATCCGTGTGGGCAAGGTATTGGAATGCGAAAACGTACCTAAGATGAAAAAACTCTTGAAGTTCAAAATAGCCGACGGATTGGAAAACCGTACCATCATCAGCGGTATCGCACAACACTACAAACCGGAAGAATTGGTAGGCAAGCAAGTATTGTTCATCGCCAATTTGGCTCCTCGCCAGTTCAAGAACGGTTTGGTTAGCGAAGGTATGATTCTGAGCGCTGAAAACTACGACGGCACCTTGGCGGTAACTTCCCTCTTGAAGGAAGTGGCTCCAGGTAGCGAAGTGAAATAAGTGCTAAATGAGGAATGAGGAATGAAGAATGAAGAACTAAGATTTAAAGATGAAGAACAGCCTGATGAAAATTCTTCATTTCCCGAGCATAGCAAAGGGACTCTTCATTCTTCATTAAAAGAAAAGACAGCCAAAGGACTCTTTTGGGGAGGTGTGAGCAACGGTGTACAACAGTTGCTCAACCTCTTTTTTGGCATCTTCTTGGCACGTCTGCTCACTCCTGCCGACTATGGGATGGTCGGAATGTTGACTATCTTTTCGGCAATGGCCTCCATCCTGCAAGAAGGAGGATTCATTTCTGCCTTGACCAACCGCAAGACCACCGAGCACAAAGACTACAATGCCGTCTTTTGGTTCAGCACATTGATGGGTATCAGTCTCTATACCCTATTATATATGGCTGCACCCTACATTGCCGAGTTCTATCGACAACCCGAGCTGACCGCTTTGGCCCGTTTGTCTTTTCTTGGATTCCTGATATCCAGCACCAATGTAGCTCCACGCGCCTTTCTGTTCAAGCATCTGAAGACCAAGGAAAACGCCATCATTTCCTTTGTATCATTGACCCTGTCTGGCATCATAGGCATCACATTGGCTTTCTACGGATTCGCTTATTGGGGCATTGCTATACAGAGCATTGCATACATCGCTTCTATGACAGTCCTGAGTTACCGATTCTCTGGATGGCGGCCGTCTTGGCATATCGACTTCACCCCTATCCGGGAAATGATAGGATACAGCAGCAAGCTGATTGCTACGCATACTTTCCACATCATCAACGCCAACCTGTTCTCTGTTATATTAGGTAAATTTTACACCGAAAAAGAGGTGGGATTCTTCAACCAAGCCAACAAATGGAATACAATGGGCTATACCACCATCAACGGAATGATGACCGGTGTGGCACAGCCTGTGCTCTCCACCCTTTCCGAAGATAGGAACTACCAGTTGAAGGCACTCCGCAAGATGCTTCGGTTCACCGCTTTTGTCTCGTTCCCCGCTATGTTCGGTTTGAGCCTTACCGCTCCCGAACTGATAACACTGACCATTACAGACAAATGGTTGCCCAGTGCACAGATTATGCAGGTTCTTTGCGTCGGAGGCGCTTTCTTGCCCATCAGCAACTTATTTTCCCAGCTGCTCCTAAGCCGTGGACATTCATCCACCTATATGTGGTGCACCATCGCACTCAGCACCCTGCAACTGGCAGCAGCGATCTTGATGTATCCACAAGGGCTTCAACCGATGCTCTATACATTTGTAGGTATCCACATCAGCTGGACAGGAGTTTGGCTATACTTTGTCCACCGTGAAATCGGGCTGACATTCCTGGCCTGGCTGAAAGACATCGGCCCCTACTTGCTATTGAGCAGTACGTTGGTCATAGCAGCAAAAATGAGTACGGAACACATCGAAACAACAAGCATCCGGTTACTGTGCAAGATAGGCGGAGTAGGCAGCTTGTACATCCTCATCCTTTGGGCATTGAAGTCCGTAATTCTACAAGAGACCGTATCTTTTTTCCTAAACAAAAAGAAATGAAGCAAAGCCGATGAAAGTACTGATAATCATTGTATCATATAACTTCGAACGCTGGATAGACCGATGTTTGGGAAGTCTGCGGAAGTCGGAGACTCACGCAGATGTCGTGGTCATCGACAATGCGTCACAAGACCAGACCGTACAACGTATCCGCCAAGATTACCCTGAAGTACGCCTCGTGGAAACCGGTGCAAACTTAGGATTCGGACGCGCCAACAATATCGGTATGCAAATGGCCATTCAGGAAGGATACGAGGCTGTATTCCTACTTAACCAAGATGCGTGGATAGAACCCGACACGCTCGACAAGCTGGTTGTACTGGCCCAAAAGCATCCGGAGTTCGGCCTCTTTTCTCCTGTTCACCTTACCGGCAAGGGAGACAAACTGGATCCAGGATTCAGCCATTACTCTCAGGTGAAGGAAAAGAAACAGCTCCCCTCAAACGATATTGTATCCGTTCCGTTCGTCAATGCGGCCTTCTGGATGATTCCTGTTTCAGTCCTGAAAGTCATCGGAGGCTTCTGCCCCCTGTTCTATCATTACGGGGAAGACAAGGATTACGTCAACCGACTGGAATACCACCATTACCAAGTAGGATATGCACCAGCTGCCTTCGGATATCACGACCGCGAATACCGTCCAATTACCCACGAAGGCTTCCTGCGCAACGAATACGTTTATCATTTGTCCGAATACGCCAATGTGAACTACAGCTGGCCGAAAGCTTTCGGTTACGGAGTGCTTGCCCTTGTGAAAAAGTCATTCACAGCACTTGCCAAAGGCGATATCCGCCTGTCCAAGGAATACCTGCGTATGACTTTCAGGCTGCTCTCACAAAGCTGCGCCATCCATTCCTGCCGGAAAAGAAACCGATTGTCCAATCCTCATTATATCCAAGACTTATGAACTGCGCCCCTATCCTTCTGTTCACATATAACCGTCTGACACATACCCGCCGGTGTCTGGAAGCCTTGTCAAAAAACACCTTGGCATCGCAAAGCGAACTCTTCATTTATAGCGATGGAGCCAAAGACGACACCCAACGAACAGCCGTAGAAGAAGTGCGTCGATACCTCCGCACCATCCAAGGATTCAAGCAGATTACCCTTATCGAAAGAAGCAAAAACTGGGGATTGGCACGCAACATCATCGATGGCGTCACGACACAAGCCAATCACTTCGGCAAGGTCATCGTACTGGAAGACGACCTTGTGGTAGCACCTCATTTTCTGCAGTTTATGAACGATGCATTGGAAACTTACAAGGACGAGCCGAAAGTAGGGCACATCCAGGCTTGTGACTTTACGCAGGACCCGAATTTACCTGAGACCTTCTTGATTAAGTGGACAGGCAGTTGGGGATGGGCTACCTGGGATAGAGCCTGGAAACACTTCAACCCCAACGGCAAGGAACTTCTCCAAGAGCTGGAGGAACGCAAACTGACCCATACCTTCGACTTCGACGGAAAGTACGGATACACCCGTATGCTGCGCCGACAAATCGAAGGGAAGAACAACTCCTGGGCCATCCGTTGGAATGCCAGCCTTTTCCTTAAAGACATTCTCTCGCTCAATGTGGGACGTTCGCTGGTACAGAACGAAGGCTTCGACGGAAGCGGGACGAATTGCGGAGGCGGAGGTCTTTATGCTTCCACCCTGTATCTGAACAAGTTACCGGTGCATCCCATTTCACCTGTCGAAGAAAACAAGGATGCCCGTCAAGCCTATGTCCGTTACTATGCCCGCACCAATTCTTTCTGGGCAAAAGCCATCCGGCGCATCAAGCGAACGCTGAAAGGAGATTTCGGAGCCTAACAGAAACAATTTGCGAAGACAAAAATAAAATTCGCGAAGGCGATTTCTTAAAATGCGAAGACGTTTTTGAATCTTTTCCGACAAAAACACTAACTTTGCATAAACTTTGCAAAGAATGAGAGTACTGATTATAAATACATCCGAAAGAATGGGCGGAGCCGCCATAGCTGCCAACCGCCTGATGGATGCCCTTCGCAACAATGGCATTCAAGCCAAAATGCTGGTACGCGACAAGCAGACGGACAGTATGACGGTCATCGGCCTGAGAAAATCGTTATGGAGAATCTGGCAATTCATTTGGGAAAGAGTAGTCATCTGGAAAGCCAACCGATTCAAGGAACACAACCTTTTCGAAGTAGATATTGCCAACACGGGTACCGACATTACTTCCTTGCCCGAATTTACCCAGGCAGATGTCATCCACCTGCATTGGATAAACCAAGGTATGCTCTCGTTGACAGACATCCGCCGCATCATCGATTCAGGCAAACCGATTGTATGGACTATGCACGATATGTGGCCCTTTACCGGAATCTGCCATTATGCCGGAACTTGCGAGAAATACACTTCGCATTGCGAACATTGCCCCATCCTTTACAAAGGAGGAAAGAAAGACCTCTCCTACCAGACTTTCCAGAAAAAGGAAAAGACACTGAAAGGCAGCCAAATCCGTTTTGTGACCTGCAGCCAATGGTTGGGAAGAATGGCACAACAAAGCCATTTGCTCAAGAGCCATTCAGTCACCAGCATCCCCAATGCCATCAATACGAACCTGTTCAGCCCCAGGGACAAATCGGCCATCCGCGAAAAGCTTCATCTGCCCGCAGACAAGAAGCTCTTGCTCTTCGGTTCCGTAAAGACGACGGACAAGCGCAAAGGCATTGACTATCTGGTAGAAGCCTGCCGAATCTTAGCTTCCACCCAACCCGAGCTTTGCAAGAACTTAGGCATCGTCATTTTAGGAAAACATTCGGAGATGTACCAATCCTTGTTCCCCTTCCCCATCCATTCTATGGGATATGTGAACAACGAGAAAGGACTGGTCGATATCTACAATGCTGTCGATTTGTACGTCACCCCTTCCTTGCAGGACAACTTGCCCAACACCATTATGGAAGCGATGGCGTGCGGCATCCCTTGCGTAGGGTTCAATGTAGGCGGCATCCCCGAAATGATTGACCACCTGCACAATGGCTATGTGGCAGATTACAAGTCGGCA
>JAFQBF010000037.1 GCA_017416735.1 Bacteroidaceae bacterium
ACCCTACTCAATGCCTTGCTGAACGAAGAAAAGGCCATCGTGAGCGATGTCCACGGCACTACCCGCGATGTCATCGAAGACACCATCAACCTTCGTGGCATCACCTTCCGTTTCATCGATACGGCCGGTATCCGTCAGACCACCGATGTAGTGGAAAGCATCGGTATCGAGCGTACCTTCCAGAAGATGAACCAAGCCGACATCGTGCTTTGGATGATTGACTCGAATAGCGAAGCCGATTGGGAAAACCTGAAGAGCGAAATTCTCCCTTATTGCGAAGGAAAAAGCCTCATCGTACTCTTCAACAAGTGCGACAAGATAACTGCTGAGAGACGCTCAGAAATGGCTCGTACGTTCGAAGAAGTGGATGCCCCCAAGCTTTTCCTTTCTGCCAAGAACCGCATGGGATTGGACGAACTGGAAGCTCTTTTGGTAGAAACTGCTGCCCTCCCCGAGATTTCACAGAACGATGTGATTGTGACCAACATCCGCCACTACGAAGCCTTGGTGCGTGCTTTAGAGTCCATCCATCGTGTGCAGGACGGATTGGTGATGAATCTCTCGGGTGATTTCGTTTCACAAGACTTGCGCGAGTGTTTGTCGCATTTGGCTGAGATTGTGGGTGGTGCTTTTGATGTGGAAGATGTGCTTGGGAATATCTTTAAGAATTTCTGCATCGGGAAATAAAGAATTGAAAACATATAGACGTATTAAAAATTGTAATTAAACAATCTATTAAACACATTATTTTTTCATTATGAAATCCATTTCAAGAGAAGAGTATGACAATTTAATGGCATTTATGGAACCGAGAATAATGTCATTATGGGAACATGAGAATAATGAAAGAAACAAACAAAACAGGACTCCTCTTGATATGTTTCAAATTGGGTTCTCTATTAATGATATATATCATTATTATATCGAAGAAGACTACGATTTTTATATGATCTTTAATGGAAGTCAACTAAAACTAATCTATAGCACTTTACTTAAGGCGTTAGAAAATCATCCAGATAAATTTGGGACAGGAGATGCTTGGAACATATTAGATGCTTTATATGATGTAGATATATATCAGCAATATAATGATATAAAAAGTTATATAGAGTATTTATCTGACCACGCATGTTGTTATATCGTGTATAAAAAAGGAAATGATTTTGAAAGTGACATATTGAGAATTGATCTATTTCGACACGTTAAGCCAAATGAAAAGGATAATAGCAAATATGATTTTATTGGGGGATTAATGCATACACTAAAACATTTTTCAATAGAAGACAAAAATTTATCTACGGGAAAAGATATTTTTAATGTATTTGATATACATCATATTATATATTTAATAGCAATGGAATTTAGATTAAGAGAAGGAAGCGGCAAAAAATTTGAAGCAATACAGAAATTGACTAATGCAATCATGAAAGCATCTTTTTACAAAGAAGAAAATACTGGTATATTCTTTCTCAATACTTATTTTAAAAATAAATCAATATAAATGTAACTCTATAAATTATGTATTTCATTTATTTTTTCAATTCCTTATTTTAACGAAGATATTTTGTGTGCTGAAAAGTAAGATTATATTACACAAGCTCATCAATAACTCATTTCTAGGGTAAAATTAATTGTACAAGAAATTGAATCCTTTTCTAAGGTATAATAGATATATTTAGTTGACAACTTTCAAAGTTAATTATTGGTTAACTTATAACGTGTTAATATTAATAAACTATATAATATAAAGTTATGACAGAAGATATTATTAAAAATAAAATTGCAAGAGTAAAAGGCCATTTTCCGGATGTTGAATTTCAATATTGTGAATTAAATAACAATGCATGGGTGATAATCATGCGAGGAGGTTTTACTCAAGAAAACCCAACTGACTATATGGATAATGCTGTAAGGACTTTAGTAGATCAAGAACTACATAACCAATTTATTGAAAACTATCTGGACAATCCATGGATTCGGATAATAATTTTCGATTTTAATAACATTGAATTTAAATAATTATAAATGGATCAATCAATAATAAATGGAATTGGTAATTCCATGAGATATTGGGCAAACTATATTTCAGCCGTAAAACGAGATCGCATTTTAAATGAAGGATCGATTAAATATGGCATATCTGAATACCTAGTAGCATCAGAGAACTTGTCATCCAAAAGAGTTTCTACAGGCCAACCGAGAATAGAAAAAGTAATATTTGAAGAGAGTCATGATATATTCAAAAAAAGAAGATCAGATTTACTTATAGAGGTTTCAGAAGGTGAGACAACAAAAAACATATTTTTCGAGTTTAAATATATTAAAAAAACTATAAACCGAAATGAGATAAATCGATATATAGATGATATTTTCAGATTAGCATCGCTTATAAAATATAAAGATGACCGCGAATGTTTCTTTATGTTAGTAGGAGTGCCTGAGCATATAAAAAAATTATTAGGAAAATTGGAGGAAGAACATAGAGTAAATATAAACGATTTACCCCATATAGATTTTGATGATATAAAAGAATGTCTTCCATATAATACTTCAGAATCTAGCAAAACAATTAATTTAGAAGAATTCGGTAACAATACCGGAGAAAATCATTTAGAGCGATTTAAAAGCGAATATGAATATAGATCTAATGTGATTTCAAATAAACGTCTTAGTCCGAGTAACAGAATTACTATAGAACTAAAATATAATACAGAACATGGAAACAATGAGAGCATAGCTGTATATATATGGCAAATTAAAATTTCATAAATACAACTTAAAAAG
The DNA here is from genome assembly GCA_017416735.1 of Bacteroidaceae bacterium. Lineage (GTDB taxonomy): Bacteria > Bacteroidota > Bacteroidia > Bacteroidales > Bacteroidaceae > Phocaeicola. Next base: position 2,785 of record JAFQBF010000037.1, read on the forward strand.
TTTGGAAATTAGATACAATAAATAAGGCAGGTTCACTATAAGTGAGGGCGTAAATTAAACTGTGTCAGTAAAGAAAAATATTATTAACTTTGCTAACACAGTTTTTTTACAGTCTCAGATTGAAATTAATTTCCATGTATGCTATTATGGATAATGAGCTTTCAATAGATCATACTAAGATTAGCACAAGTTACATTTTCTACCAACTCCCAATTGCAAATGTAACATCACATTCAATTATATAAATACTATCCATAGAAACTTGCAGTATCAACTTCAATTTCTCTCGAATCGATATGAATGTCCCCATTTTTATTCTTATAATTGGCTATGAATGTAGAAGTAAACGGCAATTTAATATATGTTTCATATCCTTCTTCCCTTCGCATATCCCCATTGGAGCCATATTGCAATCGTACATTTACGAGTCCATCTGCTCGCATAGTAATGGTTTTATCATCTTCCGCCAATCGAGTTAAATCAGTAACCAAATATCCTAGCACCTCAGAGTGTGTAGCCATAATATCAATTTCATTGGGAGTTTCATAATAAAATTGACTGACCATTTCCTCGTCAATACAGGCATATATGGCCTCCATAACTTGTATTTTAGCATTGTTAATAGTCTTGAAAAATAATAATGTATTCTCCATAATGTTATATGAAATATCGACAATAGTTTTATCGTCAACATCGAAAGTTTCTGGATTAACATGAGTATACTTACTCAAATCATCGATACTATTTTTGAGGTTTTTACTAACTTCGGTAAAGTCAACATTCAGTTCTCTTTCAAAAAACTCATCACTTAAATAACCTTGAATAGCATACTTCATCCTCTGAACGCGAGTTATCATATTAGGTTTCTCAGGATTATGAGGCTTGAACCATGGTGCATTACACACATCCTCATCTGGAGCCAATCGCTCTAGAAAATGACGAGTCAATTCCCGAGCCGCATATGCGAAGTTGTTAAGACGTAACTTATTTCTACTATCTTCTATATTAAACAATACAGCCTCTAACAAGTCCTTCTCAAAACTTGTTTTCAAATAGGGCAATATGCTTTGCTTTAATATATCCATAATTTTCTATATTTTCAGTTGGATACTTTGTTTTACTACGACACAAACACTCTCCAACACTCCCCTTCTCTTCACGCTCAACATACTTCTTTTAAATAAGTTAGTTCAGCATTTTCTTGAAAGCAGCGATACCAATTATATGTGCTTGTATTATGCAAATCTACAAAATGTTTCAAATATGATTGTATAACTACAACAATATTTCGCTACTTATTTTAATAAATAAGAAACAAAAAATGGGAATAATACCCTATAATATCATACACCATTCACAAGTCACATACAACAAAGGCAGCCCCACTCCAAAAAGTGAACCTGCCTTCTCCATACCCTCACCCACACCACCAACATATAAAAAGTGATTTTCAAAAAAAGTTGCGAGTTGCGGGTTGCGTTTTCTATTACAACAAACAAAACCTACCAATACCGGTATTCATCTTCTTCCAATAGCCATTCATCCAACTTCTCCCGATTAGCAGGAAAGGCAAGTTTGTAGCCATGGGCGATGGCTTCGGTATCTACACGATTGTATTCCAGTCCACATTCTATGCAAGTCATGGCTATAACCAAACGACTTAACCTTCCGTAACTCAACACGTTACTCGGTGGAAGGAGCTTTTCCTTGCCTCCGATGCTGGAGAGTTTCAAGACACTTCTAATGTAGGCTTCCGTATCGTTTTCCGTTGGGGGTGCCCATCGCTCAATGATATTCCTTACCGTATAAGCCTTGCCTTGTGTGCAGAAGCGTTCGTAATAGGTTTGTAGGATTTTCCATGCGGCCCGATATCCATAGGCCATGGTTTCGAATTGCACGAACGATTTGTCCGTTTGCTCTTTGCGTGCTCCTTGCCAATGGGTGGAGGAGCGACGGATATTGAGCGGATTATTGTTTCTGATTCCTCTGGTTTGATTCATAGTATAAAAATCGTTTTTCAATGAAAGTTGCAAGTTGCGGGTTGCGTTTTCAAATTTGGCTTGCCCACCATTGTCCGAAGTCTTTATACCCCTCGGGCAATTCATCTTTTATAAGACAAGCTCCTATTTCGTTGGCGGCATTCAGCAATTGGCGGTAGAGCCTCTCTCCTGCCTCATCCTTGTCGGGGAAGATGTGAAAGACCGTTTTCTTCTCCTCACGCAAACTTGCCAAAAGTTTCACGTCCTCGGGCTTCAGGAGGGTAGCTCCAGGAATGGCAATGGCTTTCCGTCCCGACGAGAGCAAGGCGAGGCAGTCCGTCACCCCTTCCGAGAGCCAAAGCCCCTCACCCGTTTTCAGCCTCTCCAGCACTTGCAAGCCGTAGATTCTACATTCTGCACCACTGGGAAAACGGAACCTCGGCACACCTTCTTTACGCCCCAAATAACGGCTCTGAACATTCATCAGCCTCCCGTTTCTGTCACGATAAGGGAAGAGCAAAGAGGGAGCATCGTAGTAGGGTTTCCCGTTCCTCCAACAAGGGGTGGCAACCGAAATGGAAGTAATGCCCAACCATTGGACAACCGCCGGATGAATCCTTCGCTCCTCAAACAGAAACCGACGAGCGTCGGCGTTGAGTACCGGATGTGCCACCAGTCTTCCGAGGTATTCCACATCGGGCGGATATTCCTTCTTCGGCTTCTCGGCAGGTTTCCATTCGGTAAGGATGACATTGTGTTCGTCAGCCAACCATTTGCAAGCTTCGATGAAAGACTTTCCTGTTAGCTTCATGGAAAGGTCGATAGGGCCTCCGTGAGCATCGCACACGAAACATTTGTATGTATTGTGCCCCACATGAAACGAGAGTGACGGGTGACTGTCTGCATGAAACGGACAGAGTGCTTTATGCTTCTTCACCTTCAGGCCTAATCTGTCGGCCACTCCCTCAATGGGGAGGGCACGCAGTTTGTCTATTTCGTATCGTTCCATCAGTTTTTACTGGTTTTTATGTAGCGCTTCACGTTCGGGTCGGGTTGAGTAACCAGCTTCGCCTTCTTCCACTTGGCCAAGAAACTTCTGCCAGGGGCTAATCCCAACTTCATACAAAGCTCCTTCAACTGGTCGTAGGTGAACTCATCGGGTGTCTGCTCGTAGAGGGTAACACGCTTCTTGGTTGTGTCCGCTTCGGCATCGATTCGGTGCATGTCATCATAACGGCTTCCCCATTCCGACAAGAGTCCGTTGAGGATGTACTGAGCCATGAACCGATAGAAACGGACGACTTTACTACGGGCTGATTCCTGTTCGCCCCACAAGTGATAGAGCAATACAGCCATTCGCCAAGCCGAAACGGACGAACGCTTGTAGAAGCAGTTGTGTGCCCGCGAACCCGTTTTCAGTACCATCATCCGTTGCTCCTGACACCAACGCTTCACGGTGCTTTCCATCCACTCCATCGGCACTTCGTGGATAGGCTGAAGGAGATCATCCTCATTGTAAGTCTCTTCCATCAGGCGGTTTACCATCCCTTCGACGATGTTTTGTTCTTCCGTAGTCTGCGGACGGAACTGAGGGGCATCTTCACCCAAAATTTCCTCGTCGATGCGGGTCACGATTTTTCGCGTACAGTTACCGCCTTCGATGGCACGCTTGTTGATGTACTCGTTCAGAGCATTCTGAGTGCCACAGAAGAGCGAACAATAGATGATATCGACATCGGCATTGTAGCTGGCGTCGCTCAACGAATCGCTACCGAACTCCGCCCCAAGGTCGTAGGCCAAGCGGTCCATAGTGTTGAGGTCGGCAAAGGCACGCTTGTTGCTCTCCGTCATGGTGGCCAACTCTTCGTTGAAGAAGAAGAATGCCAACGGCTCGCCATACTTGCGGATGAACATGTCGGCACGCTTTACGAGCTTGGCTCTTGTAATCGTTTGCAGATTGCGGATGGCGGTGAGCGGTTCGTCGGGCAACTGCTTGTTCTTCGATGCAGTCTTCTTCAGCTCCATGTAAGCCTGCTCGATGCGTTTCTGCTCGAAGTCCTTCAGCTTGAGCTGTCGCATGAGCTGCTTCACGATGGGACGGGTGAACGACTTTCCGCTTCCCGGTTCGCCGATTACGATGAGCTGCACGAGGAGGGCGTGAAGCTCGATGTCGTACACATACTTAGCTCGCAGACGGGTGCCGAGAGCACAATAGCAGGCTATGGCGGCAAGGATGGCAGGGATGCGGAAGGATTCGGGGGCTGTTTCCCAAAATACGCGGACTGCCGGTGGAAGGTCCGACGCTTGTAGCGTCAGACCATTGGGTTGATTCTTGTACTTCTTACTCATAATTTATCGGATGATTTCTAGAGCACTAATCAATTCAAGATAGATTCTGAATGCAAGGGTGTGATGATCGAAGTCCTTTTCCTTGTCGTTGATGCACTTCAAGGTACAGGCATACTTTCCGTCGCTTCGGTGGACAAGGCTCACGTACTGGCCTTCGTAAAGCTTGGGATTGCGACGAGGGCGTTTCTGTTTGACGGACTGTTCGAATCGGCATTCGTCACCATTCTTCGAGAGTACACCGGCGAGACACATCGGTTGGTTAACTACTTCGGGTTCCTGCATTACAACTTGCAACGAAACGTTGCTAAAGATTTTCTTAAACATAAATCAAATATTTTAATTATTACTTACTCACGTTTTCCTCTGGCGGCCACCATCGTTTTATTTTTCTGAGACAAAGATAAAGAGGCTTTTCCGTGTAAACTGAGAGCCTCGGTTTACAGCATCTTTTTCAGTATTGAGCGTTCTTTTCTTTCCAATTGATACCGCCCCATACCTGTATAGTATTTACTTCGCTTATCGGTCTGTTCCATCATCATGTGTAGCTGTACAGCCGTATAGATGTCATTACGATAGACATTCTGCTCCCAAAGAAATACCATAATCACATTTACCCTATACCAATTTGGCTGTCCACGGATGTTTTTATAGCGGTTCAAGAAGAATAAATCTCCCAACTCCGACGAACGTAGAATCCGTTCCCAAAGCTGACGGATAGTAGATTGATATTTTTCGGACGCACACGCATCAATGTGCGACACATATTGCAGGATGGCGTGGATGCCTTCCTCACGAATGGTTTGTTCTGACTTTTGCTCGGCTTTCGGTTGGATGTAAAGGCGTCCTTCGCATACAAGCTGCCAAAGCATTTGTACATCAAAGTCCTCTGGACGGACTTGTTTTAGTTCTAAACTTTTTGCTTCCATTTGTCTTTTCGGTTTTGGTGAATCGGAAAGACAGGAAGCCCGGGCTATTCAATCCGCAGAACAAATGGCGCCAGTTCCACAAGATTGCCTGTCAACAATGCAAAGGTCGTGAGAATTATTAAATATGCCTTTATAGCAAAATTATTGGCATATAAAACAAAAGGGCAACCCATACGGATTACCCTCATTCTCAATGTGTTACTAAACAAAATAAATTTTTCTTATGCCAAGAGGAAGCTATTTCGATGTGTTACGCAAAAAATCTTCCACTTCCAAATCAACACCCTTCAAGTCAAACTTTTCATCGCTTATCTTTTTTCTGATAAAATCACCCCACCCTTTCATTGACACATCATCAACATCCAACTCACAATAACCCGTCAAGAAACGGAAGCACGCACTACCGTTAGGCTGAAGTTTTTTCCCATCCTTCAACGCCCATTTACGATAAAAAGCGATGAAGGCTCGATTGATATAATCATCTTTTTTACAATTAAGTTTTCCGGAAGATCTCTTGTGTTTTTTCAGAAAGGCCACAAACAGGAAAGCTCGGCGTTGTTGTAGTTTTTCATCATCAAACAATGGATTCACTTCACGGATACGAGTCTTTTTTTCATTTCTTTCACTAATATCGCGAGATTCTTCCAGAAAGCGAAGAGATTCCCACAGTTTGTCTTCATACTCTTGAGGCTTGTATCTTAAATATCTTTGTCCATCCCATTTCTTGTACAAATTACAAACCGCACTGAATGCCTTTCCTACCATCCTCCCTCTATCAAATCCTTTATCAAAGTAAGATGCAAAATCAAGAATTTTTTCCGCAGAAGTATCAGGTTCCCAATAATCGTTTATGAATTCTTCAACTTCTCCGTCTTTCCAATTTCGATCGATGGAAATTGAATAATCATAATGATACTTCTTTTTATCTTTCCTGGATTCTTTTCCTAAAGCCTTAGCCATTTCTTCATTCTTGATACGACTGAAGGCCTCATCAGAATCTACCGGTCTCCGGAAACTTTCATCGTGTTTCAACATCAAATAAACAATGGCATGAAGCGTGTCCATAGCTTCTGGATATTTGGGAAGTTCTGCCATAAATCGATAATTGTGCTCAGGAAGCGAGTTTACCACTGTTCCGTAATCATCATATTTCCTGAAATCGTGGGAAAGGCTACCGCATAACCAATAAGCAGCCTCAAATATTGTTTCCAATTCCTTAACCACCCATTGTGTGCCCATTTTAGCATTAATATCCAAAATGAATTCTTTGATTTTGGGATTGTAATCATTTTCCGCAAGCATTTCTTCGTACGATTTCTTCACATAGAAATACTTATAAACCTTAAATCTTTTTTGTTCCATAAGATATAAAATATAATTAATAACTAGAAATATTTACATTATCCCACGTACGCATGCAAAAAAGTTGGCGCACACTATCCCCGTCTAATCCCATAATCCGTTTCCTCCAAATTATTTAGTTAAACAAAAATAGTGTGCGCCAACCGATAATATTTCTTCCATTATATTCTATCCCGCAATCGATGGTTTTTCATTAAGATTCCTCCTAATGAGCACTAAAACATTCATGACACAAAATTACATGATATTTTTAACAAAAGCAAGTAAAGACAACAGATTATTCCCTCTGTTATTAGCTTTTTATCAAAATAATCACTACATTTGCATCAATTTCGAAAGGAAGACATTTTGTAAATGTGAGCGTTTAAAGATATTATCCTATTGGAGAATCTGGACCATTCGACGATGATGGATAATAAACAAGGGCGCTCACGTCTTGGTTGTATATATCCCTAAAGTTATATACCTCATAAGGCGTGAGCTATTGTTTGTTACATCATCAAGGCAGTCCAGAGCCTTCCAATAGTAACGACAATAGACTTGCGCCTTTTATTTGTATTGTATAACTTTAATATATGTCACTATGAAAAGAAATTTACTATTTACCATCATTCTGTTTGTGAGCAGCATCCTTTATGCTCAAGAACCAGAAGTTGTCTTCACTCGTTTTGAACTGAAGCCCTATAGTATGCTTGTCAATTCAGACGGATGGAATTTGAGATCCAATTTCAAAGTCAAGAGCAACAAAGCCATCAAATATATGGAAGTATTCTATTTGGCAATAAATTCGGTAGGTGACGCAGTTGAGGATAAGATAAAGAGAGTCAAGAAATTTTCAGCAAACTATACGGGGCCTTTCAATCCTGGTGTAAGCAAGAAAATGGTTGTTGAATTTGCCGTATGGCATGTCCTGAAAAACACAGCTTATCCACATAAACTTGACATCGAATTTATGGATGGAAGTAAAAAAGAAATTGTAATAAACAAGGATAATCTACAGGCATATTTCCCCTGCCTTGAATACATCAATGTCAATGACCTTAAAAATGTGATAGCAAATTCAGATACTCCTAAAATTGAGATCAAGACTATCAACAATCATTTTCCGGAAAACGAATATGGAGAAGCTGAATTTTCAGAAATTATAGATTGTTCCTTAACGAAAGGTGAATTGTTCCAAAATGCAAAGAGATGGGCGGTCAGCACATTCTATGACTACAAAGAGGTTCTGCAATTCGAAGAACCGGAACTCGGCAGACTGATAGTCAAAGGAATCTACAAACCGGAAACATTAGGTAATGTCATCAACAAGGAAAGCGAAGAGTTTAGGTTTACCATCACTTTTGATTTCAAGGACAACAAGTACCGATATAGAATCAACGGTTTCGAAAGCGACATTACAGCAGTAGAAAACGATGTTCTTATCCAAAAGAAGATTACTCCCAAAGAGAGAGTTGAACATCTCTTTAAAATACTCGAAGAAAACAATCCAACCTCTTCTGCCAAGGCTAATACACAGGTGGAATTTTACAATATGGAATATGATTTCATCGTAAAACTGATAGAAAAGATGAAAAGAGAAATTGAAACAAATGATGACTTTTAAATAGAAAATATGAAAAGAATTATACCATTTTCGATTCTTATATTCACAATAAGTGCCACATCCATGTCCTATTCGCAAAGTTTCATCAAATGGAACAAAGCTATCGGAATCGGTGCCGGATACACCAAATTACACAAAGATTTTTCCAATCAATACGAAGGTGTCTCTGCGCCATCAGATCTCATACATTTCGATTTAACCCTATATGGATGTTATATAGGTATAGATGCTATGGCCAAGGATACGGGTTACGATGTATATGGATATAGTGAAAAATTAAGCACTTTTGCTTTGAAATTCGGTCCTTCATTTAGATTAGGAAAACCAAGCAACAAATGGAGATACACTATAACGCCTTATGCTGGAGTTACCTTTTATTCATTATCCGATGGCTCCAACAATGATATAGGAGCCCGTGATGAATATGGAACTAAAGAATCTAAATTCATAGGTGGCTGTAAACTCGCCGCCATATATGACTGGTATTATTTTAGTGCACATCTCTCAAACAGAGAATGCGGCATTTCCGTTGGTATCGAATTTGAACTCTGATTATATTGGGGGCAGGCTACACAAAGCTGCCCCAATATATTTTATCCATATGCCTTCAACAACAAAGCTTGGTCTATATACATAACCACACGCAAGCCAAAGGATTTTCGTTACAAGTTGCAGGTTACGTTTTCAGGAATGTTTGTCAATGACAATCATCACCTTGTCTATTGCGACCAACGATTGGGAAATATCATCGTCTATCCATTCCTTGTCATCAATTTCCGATACCGCATTGTTTTTCCCAAAAATATGTCTATTTTTGTACCGTAATGCTTGGTAACTCCTCTGCCGTATGACATGAAACCAAGTTCAGGATATACCCATTCCTTTTCAGGAGTGTTTTTTTTCTTTTTATACAAAGTTAGTAATATCCTTCCGAAATTTTCCAACAAAAAAGGGATTAGTTTTTCAGAAAAATTTTCCACCCAAAGTTGCGGGTTGCAAGTTGCGTAATACCCCCTATACAAGGAACCGACTTTGTAAAAAGTAGGGAGAAAACCGCAAAAGTTGGGAGAAAACCATTATCTTTGCCCAAAAGTAGGGAGAAAAGTTATGGCAAACAGATTAGAGAAACTCGTAAACCGATATCGCGGATTGGGAATTGACAACCAGATAGACTATGACAAGTTCTATCTGTATTCGTTGATTACACATTCCACCGCCATCGAAGGTTCTACCATCACCGAACTGGAGAATCAGATTATGTTCGACCACGGGATAAGCCTCAAGGGCAAGAGCATCGAGGAACAAAGCATGAACCTCGACTTGAAGGTGGCCTACGAAAAGGCCATTGAGCTTGCCAGACAGCACCAACCCATCACCACAGAAATGCTCGTCTCGCTTTCGGCACTGGTCATGAAGAACACCGGCAAGAAGTATAAGACTGCCTTGGGCGATTTCTCTTCGGCCCGAGGGGAACTGCGTCTGCTGAATGTGACAGCAGGTGTGGGAGGCCGTTCGTATATGAATTACAGCAAAGTGCCTATGAAGTTGGCAGACTTTTGCAGACAACTGAATGAAAGTCGCGCGAAAGCATCGGAAATGTCGATGGATGAGCTATACCGACTGACGTTTGATGCACACTATCAATTGGTGACGATACACCCGTGGGCCGATGGCAACGGACGTATGGCTCGTTTGGTGATGAACATGCTGCAATTTGAATTCGGACTCATTCCTGCCAAAATCCTCCGGGAGGACAAGGAAGAGTACATCAAGGCTTTGGTAGCTACACGCGAGGATGACGACTTGGAGATTTTCAGAGCGTTCATGACATCGATGATGGAGCAAAACCTGTTGAGCGAAATAACCACCTACTTGGAATCTGTCGGCGAGGAAGAAGGTAGGGAGAAAACCACAAACGGTAGGAAGAAACCGCAAAAAAGCAGGGAGAAAATCGTGGCCTTGCTTTCGGAAGACGGTAAGCTGAGTGCTGCGGCTCTTGCCGAGAAAATTGGCATCTCCGCCAAATCGGTGGAAAAGCATCTGGCCAACCTGAAAGCCGATGGCATCATCCAACGCATCGGTCCGGCCAAGGGTGGGCACTGGAAAGTGAAGTAAGCAATTTGCAACCCGCAACCCGGTTGCGTTTCCGATTTTGGGGTGGTGTTTTCACCTACCCTACGAGGCTCACGTAACGCAACTCTATATAGTATATTATTTTTTTAATTATATTTTTATATATAAGGTACGCATACACGCACACGCACGCCAAAGGAGAATCGAAAAAAGTTGCGGGTTGCGGGTTGCGTTTTCTACACCCTTAAGAAATGCGTAACTTTACCATTTTGCAACTGCAACTTTGCAACCTTCGTGAAAAGGCGTTTTTACGTTTATGAACAAACGGCTTCGCATTTACATCTAAACGGCTTCGCATTTAAGGAAAAGCCTCTCAAGGCTCTCCCAAATGCTTCACAATCGCTTCCACCTCGCGAGGGAGGAACGTGCGTCGCTTCGGATAGTAGTTCAAAGATTCCAGTTCGCTGACGAGCTGCGGACAACCCTTTATCCAACGGTTGAGGGTCTTTACTGCGGTCTCAGGAGTACTGTACGGTTGGTAGAGCAAAGCCAGCTCGGCCTTGCCATAGGGACGTGGTTGAAACATATTCGTAGGGATTTAAGTGTGATTGATTAACAATATAAAGATACGAATTTTTCACCACTCCTACAAGTTTTCAAAAGCCTTTTTCACCTTTATCAAGACTTTTCGGGACACAAACGGACGTAGGCGGACATTGACGGACATTCGGCTTTCGGGATGTATTATCTTTGCATTGTGATTCCGGAAAACACCAAAAACAACAATTCTAAACACTTAACTTTAAACTAACAAAGACTATGGCAAGAAACGTAACTTACTCCGTATCCCCACGCATCAACCCTCGTGACAAGGAAGCACCTCCCAAGTATTATGGTCATGTGCAGGCACGAGGCGACATCAGCCTCCGCGAAATGTCCGAACGCATCCAGCAGACCTGTACTGTCCACAAGAGCGACGTCTTTGCAGTACTCGTAGCCCTCGAAGACGTCATCACCGAAGCCTTGAAGAATGGTGAAATCGTCCGCTTAGGCGACCTTGGTACATTCCAAATCGGTATCTCAAGCAAGGGTGCAGTGACCGAAGAAGACTACACCGATTCGCTCATCAAGAAGGCCCGCATCAACTTCCGTCCCGGTTCGGCACTCGTGGGAGCCCTCGACGGACTGACCTTCCAGAAGGTGTCCGTGAAGTACACCAAGGACGAGAAAGAGGAAGAGGAAGAAGGAGGCGAAGACTTGACTTCGTGACCTATGGCGAGGAGAAACCTCCTCTCCCCTCGCTCCTAATGTCTAACCACACAAAAACACACGACTATGAACAAACAAGAAATCTGGCAGAAAATCATCCACATCGCCATTACTATTCTGACTGCTATCGCCACTACTTTTGGAGTTACATCGTGCATGTAGCATCGGGTGAAACAGTTCATCCGAAAACGCAACCCGCAACCCGCAACTTTGCAACTTTTGTGATTTTGCATTTCACATGTAGCATCAAGCGTCCTTACATCATACGGCAGTCCAATGGTTGGATTGTCGTTTTGTTTTCATTTTATATCCATTATAAAAGATAAAAACAGAATAATTGCCATCAGCATGGCCCATGATTTCCGTAAGCGAAGGATCGAGAAGAATCTCACTCGTGAGCAGGTGGCCGAACGTTCCAACGTCGCCCTAAGCAACATCGTCCGGTTCGAGCAAAAGGGACTCATCTCCCTGAAGAACCTCATTGCCCTGGCCATGGCGATGGATTACACCTCGGAGGTCAAGAACATTTTCAGCCAACCCAAATATTCCACCATGGAAGAGTTGACTCAGATTCGCAAGAACACCGGCAAAAGTCGGGCATTTAAGAAGGAAATATGACAGACAGACTTACAGTGAAATATCACGAGGAGGTAGTGGGCATCCTCTCCCTCACTCCGGACAACAAGCTATGTGCCTTTGAATATGACAAGTCATTTATATTATTTCTTGTGCAAAAGTAGGGGTATAAATCCAATTAGAGAAACCAATCACATTTAAAGTCCCAACTTAATCAAACTACGATCCGTTTCCGCCTTTTGATTACTTTTCTGCTTGAATGAATTGAAATTGTATGAGACACCCAACCATATCATACGGCTTTTGTTAGTACTGCTATTCTTTAGATTGAAAAGGCTGTTATTCGACCAAACATCCCATTTCGCAGTATTCAAGACATCTGTAACAAGTATAGATGCTGTCATCGCTCCTTTCATAAAGCGTTGCTTGATTCCCATATTCATCTGATGGGTGAGTGATGTCGTCAGTTGTGGGTAATATTGTGGCGTTGTGATGAAATATTGCAGCTGTAGGTCTCCGCCTTTCCAAGGCACAAAATCAAGCAGCAAATTGCTATTGTTTGTCCAACCCTGATTGTCTATATGCATTCCCTCAAATACACCTTCGGTGGTCACATAGTACGTATTAGCTCCTACAGAGAAATTCATCCACTTGGCAGGTGTTACCTTCAACGAGACTTCAACCCCCGTTTTAATATCAGAATCGGCATTGGCATAAGTGGTTATAAGCCGCTCGTTATCCATCTTCGTCATCTGCGATATATAGTCGGTGGTATGGCTCAAATAGCCATTTACAAAGAGGTTGACCGCTTGGCTACTGAAATTGTAACTCAGGTCCACTTTGGTAGCTTTTTCTGGGGCTAGGTGCATATTTCCCTGTTCGTAGGTTGTTGCATCCACCATGCTCATATATGGGATAAGCTGCGGATATGTTGGGCGGCCGATACGGCGGGA
>JAFQBF010000183.1 GCA_017416735.1 Bacteroidaceae bacterium
ATCGCGCAAAAAATGGATTGACCGCCCACACTGTATTATGCTATAAAACATTTGCGTTCATCCGGACAAAAAACAAGAAGAAATGGCTTTTTCGTGTCAAAAGGAGGGCGGCAGCTTACTCCTTGAAGTTTATAAGTGGCTTATAAATAGCTTATTATGTTGTGTTTTTTCATTCATATCCTCGGAGACGTACCCTTCTCAAAGGGTATTCACCGAGCCTGCTTTCCGACACAATTTGGAAAGCAGGCTTTTTTAGTTTATCGCCCTATATTTAACGCCTTATGGGGCAAGCCCCCCAAAAAATAAATAAATGCCACAAGAAATCTCACCTTCCGACACGACAAGAGCGGCAGCCTTTGAATTGTGGATGCAAGCGCCTAATCCCATGGTTACGTTCTTTAAGACATTGAACGTAACGAGGCTTATCAGACTTTCCCGAAAAAAGCACCTGAAGTTCAATATGCTGTTGAATTACTGCATTGGCAGGGCAGCTGTGGGCATTAAGGAATTCTACATTCTTCCTGTAGGCAATAAATTGGTACAATATGATTCTATTGCTGTCAACACCATTGTGAAAAATAAAGAGGGCGAAGTAAGCTCCTGTGACAATCGGTATACGCCGGATTTAGAAACATTTAACAAGGAATACCTGAAATATACGGCGGAGGTTGCCCTTAATTGCCGGGATAGGGACCTCTCCGCAGACTGTATGGTCATCGGAACCTCTGCCATCGTTGATACCGAGATAGACGGAGCGGTTGGCATGAATAGCGGCATTTTCAACAATCCTTTTATCATCTGGGGCAAATACCGCCGCAAATGGTTACGCTATGAGCTGCCCATCTCCTTCCAATTCCACCACACGCAAATGGATGGAGCCCATGCAGGCCGCTTCCTTAAAAAACTTCAAGAGGAAATAAACCAATTGCAATATCCTCAGCAAAGCGTGAGTTCGTAACCTAAATTGTTTAGCAACTTCATTTAAAATCGCAATTACTTCTATCGCGGGTGGATTTCCAGAGGATTTGCTTCAAAATCGCGCCAAAAATGTTTTGACATCAAGGGGTATAGAATGATATAAGAGGCTCATACGCCACATGCACACAAGAGAGGGGCTTAAATTGGCTTCCTAAGTGTCGAAAGAATGGCGCCAGTTTATAGAAAGGGCGAATGAAATCAAAAATTAGTTATGGAGGATAATGTAGAAAAAGTTGTACTAGCTACAGATTTTGAGGGAACAAAAAAGCAAATTATTCTTTACAAGTATATTACGTGTGACGCTTTAAAAGGATTGCTGGAATATGGAGATATCAAGCTTACATATCAAGATGATGCAAATGACCCATTTGAGTGTAGTCCTAGACCATCAGTTTATAGGGATGCAAGACTAAAGAATATCGGCATAATATCGTTTACCACTACACCAAATAATCATCCAATGTGGGGTAACTATGCTGATAAATTTCGAGGCGCTTGCGTAAAGTTTGTTTTTGATTATTTCTATGTAGAACCAGACATTACCCCAACTACGAAAGGGGAAGAATTGGCTCTTGAAAGTATCGAATATGATAAGATTGGGTCTCAGGTGTATTTTTTGCAGTATAGAGAGGAAGAAGATGCCAACCGTATAGATTTGTGGGATAGAGACGTTTTAGTGCGTTGCTTTTATTCTAAAGAAAGAAGTATGTCTGGAAATAGCTTTTGTTATGTTTCTTCCAAGCCAATAAATTCTTCCAATCTTGATTATGTGAGAAGTTATCGTGCTTTTAATCAAAAATTGATTAGGCAGATATCAACTAAGCATCCTGATTGGTCATACGAGGATGAGTATCGCATTACTATGAAGGAATCCAGCCTCACTCGCACCATTAATTGCGAAGGGCGAGTTATACATTTGTCGAATAAGTTGACCCGATATATAAAAAAGATAATTCTTGGTCCTCTGTCCGAATACAATCCTGAAGATTTACAGGCAAAACTCATCGAAAACCATTCCCAAGGAAAATCAGGAGTCGTGTATCTATCCGTCGATACAGAAATTGTTAAAGCTCAACTTTCTGAGCATTCGTTTGAATTGATAATTCCTTAGACAGGTTATGTGTCAGCAAATCGTATGCGTGTACTAACAACAGATTTTTTACTTTCGATACATCCTCTTAAGCAGATTATCGGCAAAGTACTCGCAGTCTACTGTTTTCTTGCAATATAGACAGACGACTATGATGAAAAACACCTATACTTTTATTTTTTACTCAAGATGCTGCTTATCCTCCAAGACGCACCCTTCTCAAAGGGTATAAATCTCTCAACCCTCTAACGCTCGATGCGTTGGAGGGTTTTTAGTAACAATCAACGACTTAACCACCCTGTGCAGAATCGGTATACGCCCGTTTTTGACTATCGCCGCCTGTCTCGGCGTAGGCTTGCCGAAGCCGGAGGACTGCAAAGGACTAGGGGTGCGGCAGACTACTTGTTTTCATATTCGACCGATTCTATCGTGATATCGGGGCAAGTTCAATTTTATTATTGTTGACAAGATGTAACAAATATAGTATTCATGTCAACGTGAAGAAGGAAACCAGCAAGCGCTTGTCATTCGGACAGATACTTCGAAATCGAAGAATTATTAAGGGATATTCGTTACGAAAGTTAAGTTCGATGTTGGGTGGGGTCGTTTCACACGAAATGTTATCTCGTTATGAAAAAGATGCAGCGGAACCACGGGCGGAAGTTAAAGAAAAGTTGTGTACGATGCTCGAAATTAATGAGAACGAGACATATAGCGCTTTGGTAACCCCACCGGACGTTAAATTTCGACGTAGCAGATGGAGTATCCCGCAGAAGGATATAGAAGCAGCTCAGTTGCTTGCTCTTGAACTCTGCAATCACTAC
>JAFQBF010000005.1 GCA_017416735.1 Bacteroidaceae bacterium
CCCGGGTGAATACAAGAACCTTTATAGTGAAGCCATCGACGAGAAGAACGGATGGATTTATCTGGCTTCTCTCGGTTGGAAAGAATATTTGTATAAGTACGACCTACAAGGCAATTATTTGGGCGAAGTAGAAATGGGCGAATACTTGAACAAGCCCAAAATCCAATTGCTTCCGGACGGAAACCTTGCCTTGGTACACATGTTCTTTCACGACAACAAGAGTACGATGATGGCCGCAACCATCAGCCCCGATGGTAAAGTGACCAAATGTCCCGATATACCCCAATATTTGCACATCACTTTCAGAAATCCACAATTCGGTGGCTTCAACCACGAAGTATGGCATTATGGAAGCACCGAAGATATGAAGTTCGCCTACACCATATCGGATACCCTCTATGCCTACGACCACAAGGCCAATCATCTGAAAGCCGACTTCGCAATGAAGAACTATCGCAAGAGCGACGACATCTATTGCATCTACTTCCCGTTGCCCAATAAGTACGTTACTTGGGTAAAAGGCAAAGGAAACATCGTGACCGACCTGAAGACGCAGCAATCTTACTTCTTCAAGCTGAAGAACGACTTTGTGGGTGGCCTCCCTATCAATACACAAACCTCCAACGGCTACATCTGGGCAATGTATGAACCTCTGCAACTGATGGAACACATCGAAAAGCGCCTGGAAGAAAGCGATTGCACCGATGCCGACAAGAAAGTATTGAAAGAGCTCTACGATTCGCTGGACGAAGACAGCAACAACATTATGTTTATCGGAAGGCTGAAGAGAAACTAACCATCACGTGCTCACCCATTAGTCTTTCCACATTGTGTGGAAGAATCGTTCCACATATTGTGGAAATACCCTGCCACATAATGTGGAAAGAGCGTGCCACATAATGTGGAACGATTAATACATCGGCATCTTTCGGTTAGTCCGTCCAAGGATTCCGGCTAATGCTTCGAAGCATTTCAGACAACTTTCACGAAAACCGAAAGGCTGCGATGTCGGGACGGCGGAAGGTGTGATTTTTCGTTGGTGAAAGGAGTGAAAGGGCGGTGCAACGGCTCCTTACACCCAATGCCTGCTGAGTGACAACCAGTTAGCCTCCGGTGACAGGAGTGGAAGGAGTTTTGGGCAAATTCCTGAAAACGGAGGTTTTCGGAAAGGACGGACAGCAGGCTTTCTTATATGAACTTCAAGACGGATTTTTCACGCCGAGTACAAGTCCTTCCGAAAGATGTCCATACGGATATTTTCAATAATCATCTATTACACAACACATTAAGCGTTTTTAAGCACACTATATTGTCCATACAAATTCTATGGCTATCCCAATCTTTATCTCTATCTTTGCGGAGAGAAATCATTAACAAAACAATCTACTTATGATGATCAAGAAAAAACAATTCGGATGGGTGCTCATTATGGCACTAATCACCGCTTGCAGCTCTACCCCCAAGCAAGCGATGCAAAAAGAGGTCTCCACTATCGACCTCACGGAAATAGAGTTTTCAAGTACTCCTCAACCGCTCTCCGACTTTGTAGAAAGCATAGAGTATATAAAACTTTCTGAAGACCCATTGGTGACGGATGCGAGAATAATTAATCTATTCGAAGACAAAAAAGGGAATTTTTATCTAGATGTTCCGGGTGGTTTGTTCAAATATGCACCCGATGGAAGTTTCATTAAAAGCTTAATAAGAATAGGACAAGGGCCAAATGAAATCAATCATAAAAGCAATGCTATCTTTAGCCTAGAACAAGAATTTATCCTAATAGATGATAATGGAAAAAGCTATTATCAAAAAATTTCCTTGGATGGAGATTTCTTGGACAGAATCAGCAGCTCAATTATTGTGAATGGCAAATATTTAGGGAGAAGAAATATTTACGATTATTGGAAGAACTTTGAACTTTACAAATGGAGTAACAGATGCGGTTTGCCTAATCAAGGGGAATATATCAATCGAGATAGTCTGTATTTCTTTCATATCAAAGACTTGAATACGGATTCGGATATTTATAAAATGAAAAATCACCATTTTCATATCAAAGGGAAAATAGACGGAAACTGGTATATGAATTATTCATATCCAACATATAGAGGGGAATTGAATGACTCAACGTATTGGGTAAAACCACTTTTCGTAGATACCGTATATTGCACAAGCGATTGGACAGATGTACGTCCATTATATGTCATCAAAAAAAGTAGTTCCGCTTCAGATTATGAATGGGAAATAAAATTGTTTGCAGGAGATAGAAATGTATCAAGAAGCGAACTTATGAATAAGGATAGACTGATTGATGTCTTAGCTTTGGAAAATGGCATTTTATTTACTTATTTCGTAGAGTCGGGTAAATTAGGGGCAGGTTTTTGTCCCGCTAATGGAAAAGCGGAAACCTTTTCCAAATTCTTCAAGAATGACGTGGACGAATTTTGTCCTCCTTTAAACATGGAGCGAAGAATTGCAAATCGGAATTTCTTCCAAAAAGAGGGGTATATCTATACTTTGGTCAATGCCTTCGAGTTCTTCGAAGAAGGAGCCAAACCACCCTTCCCCGACTTGACGGAAGACAGCAACCCCGTGATTGTAAAATTGAAATTGAAGAAATAAAAAGCCAATTCATTTCTTGGCTATGAACATAAAAAACTCTACCTTTGTAATAAACTAACAAATGCACTACAAATTGAGACAAGTTATGGCAAACAATTACATTCGTTTCGACTGGGCAATGAAACGCCTGTTACGCAACAAGGCAAACTTTGCCGTTTTGGAAGGACTTCTGACAACACTCCTGTGCGAGAAGATTACCATCCAACGCCTTCTTGAAAGCGAAAGCAATCAGGAAGAAGAATTCGACAAGTACAATCGGGTAGATATTCTTGCGGAAAACTCCAAGGGTGAATTGATTTTGATCGAAGTGCAGAACAACAATGAATATGCTTATTTCCAACGGATGCTTTTCGGGGCATCCAAGTTGGTGACGGAATACATCAACCGGGGAGAAGGTTATGAAAAGGTACGCAAGGTGTATAGCGTGAACATCGTTTACTTCTCCTTAGGACAAGGAAAGGACATCGTATATCATGGAAAGACCGAGTTCCGTGGCATACATCATGGCGACTTGTTGGAATTGACACCTTTCCAAAAGCAGACATTCAAGGTAGATGCCGTCAGTCAGCTTTATCCTGAATATTACATATTGAAGGTAAATGACTTCAACCAAGTGGCCACAAGTCCATTGGAAGAATGGATTTATTACTTGAATACCGGCAACATTCCTGATACTGCCAGTGCACCCGGCTTGAATGAAGCACGCGAACGATTAAAGGTCGATTCCATGAGCAAGGGAGAAAAGGACGCCTATTATCGCCACCTGGACAATATCGTCATATTGAGAGACAATATCCTTACCGAAAGAGCAGAAGGAAGAGCGGAAGGAAGAGCGGAAGGAAGAGCGGAAGCTATATTGGCAACTGCCCGAAATATGAAATCATTAGGATTGTCCGTAGAAATTATCCAAAAGACGACAGGACTTTCCTTGAAAGAAATAAAAGAAATCTAACGATTGGAGAGATACCAATGTGGTTATCCATCACGTTATGGGAAATCTGACTACACCCAAGTTGATGTAGTCAGATTTTTTATTTCATTCTAATATAGAAAAGCAAATGTCCATACGGACATTTTTAACAATCGTCTATAACACAATATATTAAGTATTTTTAAGCACATTATATTGTCCATACAAATTCTATGGCTATCCCAATCTTTCCCTCTATCTTTGCGAAGAGAAATCATTAACAAAACAATCTACTTATGATGATCAAGAAAAAACAATTCGGATGGATGCTCGTTATGGCACTAATCACCGCTTGCAGCTCTACACATAAGCAAGCGATGCAAAAAGAGGTCTCCACTATCGACCTCACGGAAATAGAGTTTTCAAGTACTCCTCAACCGCTCTCCGACTTTGTGGAAAGCATCGAGTATATCAAGCTGTCGGAAGAACCGTTGGTGACGGATGTAGTTCTCACTAGTTTATCAGAAGACAATAACGGAAATCTGTATCTGGATGTTCCGGGTGGCTTGTTCAAATATGCACCCGACGGCACTTTTATTAAGAATCTGATAAAAATAGGACAAGGACCGAATGAAATTACTTCCAAGCCTGTGGCTAATTCCGTATTCAATTTTGACAAGGAATTCATTTTGATAAATGACAATGGCAGAGGGTGTTATCAAAAAATCTCCCTGGATGGGGACTTCTTGGAAAGAACAGATAGATCAATCATTTCAAATGGAGAGTTCCTTGGAAGGCGAGATATTTATGCCTATTGGAAGAATTTTGAGTTATATAAATGGACCAACGGAGTCGGTTTACCCAATCAAGGAGAATATACCAATCGTGACAGTTTGTACTTCTTTCACATCAAGGATTTGAATACCGATTCGGACATCTACAAAATGACCAATCATCATTTTCACATCAAAGGAAAAATAATCGGCAATTGGTATAAGCATAAATCATATCCAATATATAGAGGTACATTGAACGATACAACCTATTGGGTAAAACCATTGTTCGTGGATACGGTATATTGCACGACCGATTGGACAAATGTAAAACCGCTATATGTCATCAAGAAAAACAAGGATGCGGCAGATTATGAATGGGAAATGAAATTGTTCGCAGGAAGTGGAAATGTGACTTGGAATGAAATGAAAAACAAAGACAGATTGAATGACGTAATGGCATTAGAAAACGGTATCCTGTTTTGCTATTTACAGGAGCTTCCAGACAAGACTGGCACTGGATTTTGTCCAGCCAATGGGAAGGCAAAGGCATTCTCACAATTATTCAAGAACGACATTGATGAATATTGTCCTCCTCTTGATCTCGGAAATCTGATGTTAAACCGTGTTTTGTTTCAAAAAGAAGGTTATATATATGCTCCTATCAATGCCTTCAAATTCTTCGAAGAAGGAGCCAAGCCACCTTTCCCCGATTTGACCGAAGACAGCAACCCTGTGATAGTGAAACTTAAACTGAAAAAGAAAGAAACTCAATAAAATTAGTGACAATAAAAGTAAGTCGGTATTCGTGAATTAGGCGAAGTGGGAAGGAGACGACAAAAAATAAGTAATCGTTGCTTTTCTCGTCAAATTATCGTATGTTTGCAATGAATTTATCAGACAACAAACAGGACGATTTTGAAATACCCTATCGGCATACAGGATTTTGAAAGCATCATCAACGGTGGTTACACATACGTGGACAAGACAGCACTTATCTACCGGTTGGTTACGGAAGGAAAAATTTATTTCCTCAGCCGTCCGCGCCGATTTGGTAAAAGTCTGCTCGTCTCTACCCTCGATGCTTATTTCAAGGGAAAGAAAGAACTGTTCAAAGGATTGGCTATTGATGAATTGGAGACAGAATGGGCAGAATATCCGGTGTTTCATTTAGATTTTAATGGCGAAGACTTTACTGATGTAGGAACGCTGGAGAAAAAATTGGAGAAATTCCTCTCCAGTTATGAACAAGTTTACGGGAAGAGTCCAGATAGCCAAACATTAGGATCCCGTTTCGGCGATTTGCTGAAAACTGCGCATCTGAAATGCGGTCGTCGTTCGGTGGTTCTCATCGACGAGTATAACAAACCATTACTGGATGTTCTTGATACAGGTATCTTCACCACCATAGATGGAGAAAATCGACTATTGGAAAACCATCATCGCAATATTCTGAAAGGATTTTATTCCGTCTTCAAGGGGGCTGACGAACATTTGCAGTTCGTACTGCTTACAGGAGTAACCAAGTTCTCGCAAGTGAGCGTATTCAGCGGGTTCAACCAGCCGGATGACATCAGCTTAAGCCGTAACTATGAAGCACTCTGTGGTATTACGGAGGAAGAACTGCTATACTATTTCAAAGAGCCTATCATAGAAATGGCGGAAGTTTATCATTGTACGGAAGAGGTTATGAAAGAAAGACTGAAAAGTCAATACGACGGTTACCATTTCGGCTATCGGATGACAGACATTTATAACCCCTTTAGTATTCTGAACGCCTTTTCCAAAATGCAGATAGGCGATTATTGGTTCCATAGCGGTACGCCCACCTATCTGATTCATCTGATGACCCATACCAACGAAAACCTGAACGACCTGACGGGCAAGTATTATGACCCAAGTCAGTTCATCGATTATAAGGCTGATGTGGAAAAGCCGCTCCCGATGATATACCAAAGCGGTTATCTCACCATCAAGGGCTGCGATATGGATATGGGTACTTTCTTGCTTGACTTCCCGAACAATGAGGTAAAGAAGGGTTTTGTGACTTTGGTTGCCAACAACTATCTGCAATCAGAAAAGGATACCGGAAGTTGGGCACGCGATATTGTGGGTGCATTGAAGACCGGCAAGTTGGAACAATTCCGCAAGCTCCTTACTTCCTTCTTGGCAGACATCCCATACTCCATGCGCCGAAAGGAAACCGAACGCGAAAGGGAACGCTACTTCCACTACACCTTCTATCTGCTTATGCGGATGGTGGGCGTCTATACCGTCTATACCGAGAAGCAGCAGAGCGAAGGACGGGTGGATTGCATCGTCGAGACTCCCGATTATATCTACATCTTCGAGTCCAAGCTGGATGGTACAGCCAATGAAGCACTTCAGCAGATAGAAGACAAGGGATATGCCCGATCCTACGAAGCGGACGGTCGCAAGCTCTTCAAGGTCGGTATAGTCTTTTCTTCCGAAACAGGAACTGTGAGCGAATTTAAGGTTGTGGAACAATCATCATAAATAACCCATAACAACTTATGGTGAAAGGAGTGAAAGCAGGGTGTAACGGCTCCTTACACCCAATGCCTGCTGAGTGACAACCAGTTAGCCTCTGGTGACAGGAGTGGAAGGAACTTCAGGCAAATTCCTGTGGAATGAAGTTTTTCAAGAAAGAGCGGGAACCGGCAGTCTTATATAAAATACGGACAAACTTTTCCAAGCCTGCGACATAGGCATTGCGAAAATGTCCATACAGACATTTTTAATAATCATCTATTATCCAACATATTAAGCATTTTTAAGCACATCACATTGTCCATACAAATTCTATGGCTATTCCAATCTTTATCTCTATCTTTGCGGAGAGAAATCATTAACAAAACAATCTACTTATGATGATCAAGAAAAAACAATTCGGATGGGTGCTCGTTATGGCACTAATCACCGCTTGCAGCTCTACCCCCAAGCAAGCGATGCAAAAAGAGGTCTCCACTATCGACCTCACGGAAATAGAGTTTTCAAGTACTCCTCAACCGCTCTCCGACTTTGTGGAAAGCATCGAGTATATCAAGCTCTCGGAAGAACCGTTGGTGACGGATGCCAAAAAAGTGAATGTGGCCGAGGATAAGAACGGTAATCTATATTTGGACGTCCCAGGTGGTTTGCTCAAATATGCACCCGATGGAACCTTCATCAAAAACTTGGTAAAGATAGGGCAAGGTCCCGGGGAGATAGCTATGAAATTAGGAACCATATTCAATATGGATAGGGATTTTATGCTCATTTCTGCATATGGAGTTGATTACCCGAAAATCAACTTGAACGGAGAATGGTTGGGACGGGTCAAGCGAACGTATGTTCCCGAAAGATGGGTTTACAGCTATTGGAAAGACTATGAAATTTACAAGCATACGGTAATCGGTGATGAGAAGGATGATGAAATCAACCGTGACGGAGAATATTTCTTTCACGTAAAAGACATACGCACGGATTCCACCATCTATCAGATGAAGAATCCTTATGCCCATATCAAAGGTAAAAGAGGTGGACCCCGTCTTGCAAAAATGGGCTATCCTGCCTACCGGGGACCTTTAAATGAATCGACCTATTGGTTCAAGCCCTTGTTCATTGATACCGTCTATTGCACGACCGACTGGACAGATGTGCGTCCTTTGTATGTCATCAAACAACATTCGAGTGCTGCTGATTATGAATGGAACATCAAAGAAGATGCCAGTGTAAGAAATTTCAGTCAAAACGAATTACTCAACACACGTCGTTTGGGAGCTGTTTGGGCATTAGAAAACGGAATTCTTTATTTTTATTACCGGGAAATAAAGGAAGGTAAACTGGGATTTGGCTTCTGTCCTGCCAATGGCAAAGGAAAATACATTTCCCTTTTGTTCAAAAATGACATCGACGAATACTGTCCTCCGTTGGACTTCAGTTCCATAATGGACGACTGTTCCTTGTTCTATAAGAACGGTTATATCTACATCCCCGTCAATGCCTTCGAGTTCTTCGAAGAAGGAGCCAAGCCACCCTTCCCCGATTTAACCGAAGACAGCAATCCCGTGATTGTGAAACTTAAACTGAAAAAGAAACAACCCTCCAAATAACGTAAAAATGAGAATCACACACATCATCGGTGCGGCATTGGCCTTGAGCCTGACCGCCTGTTCGGACAAAGGGACTTCACACAAAGAAATGCCCGTGGTGGCACACACGGAAGAAGTAAACGGAGAACAGCTTACCGTCTGCCAACTTGACTTGCTGACGGACACCGTGGACATTCCGCTGAGCGACTTGGTGGAAGAACTGCAACTGGTGAAGCTGGACAATCGCGAGGAAGCACTGGTGGGTATGTCGAGAGTCCACATCTCCGACAACTATATCTTGGTTTCCAAAGGAAGCCACGTGCCTTGCAAGCTCTTCCGTCGGGACGGTACCTATATCAACAAGGTAGGCGGCATCGGACAAGGTCCCGGTGACTACCAGAACATCTACGATGCACAGATAGACGAAAAGCACGGACACATCTATCTGTTGCCGTGGATTGCTAACTGTATCTTGGTATATAACCTGGAAGGAAAATACGAGACCTTCATCCCGCTGAACAAGAAATACGAGAACCTGCTGGTGCCGAAGGGCATCTTCCGCGTGGATGCCGGACGCAACCGGGTGGAAGTGGTGCTGCTTCCTTTCAACCACCTGCCCGTGGTGGCTTGGGTACAGGATATGGAGGGCAACATCATCGGCGAAGTGCCTTCGGGACACTTGAAGATTCAGCCCGACTTCAGCAACGAGGTACTGAGCAGCAAGGCTACGGACGTGCTGAACTTCCATCTCTCCACCTTCTTCGAGGTGCGTCAGGACACCCTCTACCACTTGGACAACGAACAAGTGAAGCTCCTCCCCCGCTTCACGATGGATTTCGGCAACAGAGACGTGAAGCTGCACAACTTCTACGAACTGCCGATGCACTACTACGGCTATGTGGCCGATATGAAGCAGACAAGCGACTACATCTACGAATACGACCAGCAAAGGTATTTCATTATCGACAAGGCAACCGGGAGGGGCAACTATTGCCGCATCTACAACGACTATTTAGGTGACGAAAAGGTGTCGTGGGTGGTAGGCTATGACGGTTATTACACCCGGATAACGGAACCTGCCGTACTGGCAGAAGAGATAGACAAGACCCTGCAAGAGCATCCGTCGCTCGGCAAGGAAAGGCGGGAAAAGCTGGAAACGCTCAAGGCTTCCATCGGCGAGGATGACAACAATTACATCTTCTTCGGCAAACTGAAAGACAAATGATGAAGAAACTGATATACCTGTTTATGGGGCTGTTGGCGTTGGCGGGATGCCACGACCCTTCCAGCCATTCCCTCCGCAAGGCAAAAGCCCTGTGGGAGGCGAACAACTTCGACAGCCTGCATCACTACCTGTCGCAAATCGATTCATCCGCCTTGAGCCGGGATGAGCGACACGACTATTACCTGCTGAGGATGCACAACTTTGCCTATATGAAAGCATTGGGAGTCACCAAGGCCGATTCGATTACACGGGCGTTGGTGAAACACTATCAGCCGAAGCATCCGTGGGCATTCATCGCCAGGCAGCTACAAATCATCTCGGTCATCCATCTGTCCCAGGACTTTCCCAAAGGGGATTCATTGATAACGGCAAGCCGGGCATTTCTGCGCAACCGGAACGACAGCTCCACTTGGTATGTCTATAAATACAGCCACAAGGCAAGAATGGGCGAACGCGACTCCGCCATCCATTACCTGAAGGAAGCCTTGCACCTACGCCTGATGAGCGAAAGTTATGCCTACAACAACCTCGGCGCACAATACGAAGCATCGGGAAAGGGCGATTCGGCTGTAGAAGCCTACTTCCGTGCCTTGCAAGCCGACACCACCCGAAGTGTATTCTTCTATGCCGAAAAGGTGCTGAACTACCTTCAAGGAATGAAGGACACCCAACGCGCCTGGGAGTATCTACAAGGATTGAGGAAACAGATGAGACGGAAGGACATCCCTTACATCCAGCTGGTGGAAGGCGACCTGTGGATGCAGATGCATCAACCCGACTCGGCATTGAAGCATTACACCATCGCCTCCGAATCGGGCAACGAGCACATTGCGCAAATAGCCTTCGAACGGATGGGCGACCTGTTGGCAGAAACCCACGCTTCAGAAAAGGCGATGGGAATGTATCGGCAGGCACTCAACATCAAAGGTTTATCGGCAACCGACATCCATCGCCAGCTGAACGAACAGAATTTTGAAGCCTTGCGGATGAAAAACGAACTGAACGAGCTGAAAGTGGAACGTCAGAGCTACGTCATCCTGATTTTAGGATTGGGAGCATTCATCCTGTTGCTATGCGGAAGCTTTGCCATCTATCTACTTCACAGGAAGCGGAAACATCTGATGCAGGAAAACCTGATGCTGAAGCAACAGGAAGAGCTGAGTCTTCTCCGCGAGAAAGAGGCCTTGCTCCGCGAAAAGGATGCCAAGATGCGCGAAGAGCTGTTCCGCCGCATCCGAATCGTCAAGGATTTGGAGAAAGGCAATCGGGTACATATTGCGGACGAGGATTGGAAAGACATACACGTGATGCTGGAAAGCACTTATCCAGGCTTCCTTGCCAACTTACGGGAGAATTTCCCCGCGTTGTCCGAGAAAGAATTGAACTTCTGTTGCTTGGTGAAGATGAATATGTCGCTACAACAATTGGCGGACATCTATTGCATCAGCATCAACTCGGTGAGCCGACGGAAGCTCCGCTTGAAGGAGAAACTAGGCATCGGCAAGGAGGACAGTTTAAGTAAGTTCTTGAATCGGTTTGTATAGGCACATTATTAACCCTACAATAACTAAGTATCGCATAAAATGAATAAAGAAGCAATCAAGCAAGAATTGTCGGAGGTACTGGCCAAGTATTATGACGGCTCCTTCGCCCTACTGGTGATAGAGTACATCCGTGCCACGGGAATGACAGAAGCAGAAGTGGATGCTTTATTGGAGGAAATGGAGCATTCGTCTGTTTAACTAAGTAATTACTAATTAGGATTCGATTGCATTTGCAAATTGAATTCGCAAAAAAACAAAATGTTATTAAAGTAAAAATCACTACAATGAGAACTATCAAAACATTTGTATTTTTATGCCTATTAATCAGCCTCTCGGCTTGTACTTCATCTTCGAGCAACTCGGGTGGGGTAAAGGAGGGCGAATTGTTTACCCTTGATGTCAATAATTTGAGTAACGAAGTGCATACCGTCTATTTTTCGGAATTGATGGAGTCGGTCGAATTCTTCCAACTGGATACAGTCCCCGAAGCATTCACTTCGATACCAAGTTTAGCTATCAGTGAGAATTATTTTTTGGTGCTTGGCACAAGAACACCATGTAAACTATTCCGCAGGTCGGATGGCAAGTATCTGAATGATATATCACGCCGAGGTCAAGGTCCCGGTGAATATTGGCTGATAAATGGAGGGATTATTGACGAGCAGAGAGAACGTATCTATCTGATTGACAGCCAACGGGACTACCTGATGGCTTACGATATGAATGGGAAATATATGGAAGAGGACAACATTCCATTACCGGGTTATATCCAATGGGGAAGAATCTATCTGAATAAGGATAACGCACTTGTATTCACAACACCGGCAGATGCAGGGACAAATAAAATACTCGGTAACTTTGTAGAGACACTTGCAGACAAGCATCTTTGCTGGGTACAAGATTTGAAGGGGAATGTCTTGAAAAGCACTCCGTCGGACAGAGTGATAATGTCTATTGAGAAGAGACATTCAAACGTATTATATGTATCCCGTCTGTCATCGGAATCGCCTATCTATACCTATACCATCCATCAAAGGGATGTATATCAAGGCGATACCCTCTATCATTATAACGCTGAAAAAAACTTGTTTTATCCAGCCTATACGACTAACCTTACTCACAACAGCTATACCTTGATAGCAAGTGTAGAATCGCCATTGCATTATTACACTACTCATCAAATATACAAGGAAGGGCAAATCAACAGTGGAGGAAATTTAAAAAAATGCCGGATGATACAAGTGGATAAGAAAACGGGGAAGGCCCGCTACATACGCATAGTCAATGACTTGATTAGTGGGGATGAAGTCGTTCCATATTTCTTTCAAACTTGGATAACAGACAATGGTTTGGTCATCACTTACAGTAATGATCCATTGGAGTTAAAAGAAGGCTTGGAAAAAGTTTTGAAAACCAACACTAAGATGGGGGCTTCCTTGCGAGAACGCTTGACCAAGTTGAAAGATTCATTGCACGAAGAAAGTAATAATGTGATATTTATTTACAAATTTAAAAAGGAATAGAAATAAAAAGAGTGGGCTTGTAACGGTTTGTATAGGCACATTATTAACCCTATAATAACTAAGTATCATGAAAAAGACATTATTCTTTATTTCACTTCGCCCTGCAATAGTGGACCTAAAGGAAAGATTTGGAGATTTGGAAATAGATACAGTTATAGGAAGCAACCATAAGGGAGCGCTTGTCACCATCAACGACAGGCTTACCTCCAAGGTATGGATCCGCAAGCTTTCGGGAAAGGATGCCGCCCCGTTGGCATTAAAGACCATTGAAGCGTTGCAGCCTATAAAGGACTTGATACATACAATAACGGCAGACAATGGAAACAAATCGCAAAACATCAGGAAATAGCAGAGAAATTGGAAATTTCTTTCTATTTTTGTAAGCCGTGTGCGTTCTTGGGAACGTGGAGCCAATGAGAACACGAATGGACTCATCAGGCAATACATCCCCAAAGGAACGGACTTCAGTGGAATAACCGATGAGTTTGTTTCCTGGGTTGAGAACAAGTTGAACAACAGACCCAGAAAGAGGCTTGGTTATCTCACACCAAATGAGAAATTTAATTCAATATTAACAAATTAGAATTCGATTGCATTTATTAGTTGAATTTGCGTAACAGATAACTTTGACAAAAGAAAATATTAGCATTTTTGCGAATTATTCAAATAATTATCATACCTTTGTATGACTTATTTGTTTTACAATGAAAATAGAATTTGAAGATATAGCTTTGGAGGAACTCTATACCAATGGTACGACAAATAGCGGTCAACAATCTAAGCATTATGAATAAGGATAACATCACTCCGTTTGTGGCTACGCATCCTGGCGAAATGATAAAGGATGAATTGCGTGAAAGAAAACTCACTCAAAAGCAGTTAGCTCTTGAAACAGGTATCAAGCCCTCTGTATTGAGTGAAACAATTAATGGTAAGCGTCCTGTGTCTAAAAATATGGCTTTGGCTCTTGAACAGACTTTGGGTATTCCTGCAGATATTTGGATGAATTTACAAACTCAGTACGATTTGGACTCTGTCCGGATAGCTGAAGGTAATAATCTGCGTGAAACAGTATCTGTTACGATTCCCGTTAATGATCGTAATTTGCTGAAAGAAATTGCCCGAAAATTTGGATGGGTTTGTATGTTATAAGCTTTTTGTCCGCTAAGGCATTTAAAAGAAGCGCGTAAACATCTGAATGTTTTACACGCTTCGAACGAAGTCCTCAATAACTTCCCTTGGCGAAGTAAAGAATCTTAAAGACATGGATTTGAGTTTAAATATAAAAAGGAATAACTCTATTTATTTTTAACATTGATAGTATAAAAGGATAGTCTTATAAAATTGTCCATATAGACATTTTATTTAATTCACTATTTTTCAAACATTTATCCAATTATTAAGAATAACATTTGTCCATATCTAATATTTGGTCATCCCATTCTTTCCCTCTATCTTTGCAGCGATGAATCATAAAAAACTATCTATCTATGATGACCAAGAAAAAACAATTCGCATGGGTGCTCGTTATGGCACTAATCACCGCTTGCAGCTCTACACCCAAGCAAGCAACTACAGAAGCGGGAGCTTCCCGACTTCCTTACACCATCGACCTGAGCGAGGTGGAGTTTTCACACGAACCGCAATGCCTTTCGGAGTTTGCGGACAGTATCGAATACATCATGCTATCGGATAGTGTACTCCTGCCCGATATTTTCCACTTGCGCTGGTTGTTGGACAAGGACGACAACATCTACATCGAACACGGCAATATCGAGAAGTTCACACCCGAAGGAAAGCATGTCAAAAGCCTGTTGAAGATTGGACAAGGGCCAGGGGAAATTACCAACAAACTTCCCAATACGGAAGCTGCTTTCAATCTCGATGACAACTATGTATATGTACCTGACCACGGAAAATACAATTATAGCAAATTCTCACTGGATGGAGAATATTTGGGTTCTTTCGACAAAATGGATAGTCTGTACCATTTCCGTGAATATATGGCCATACTGAACAATCGGGAAATCTTCCACTACGAAAGTTTAACGGAATATATTTATTACAGAGAAAAAATTAGTACCGACGGCCGTGCCAATCCCGACGGGCCTTACTTATTCTATGTAGAAAATGTACAGACAGACTCCATAGAATACAAGAAGCCCAATGGTCTTTTCCACATCAAGCCCGATACTCCCAAACGAGGTCAGGCGATAACCAATGGTTGGCCGATGAATTATGGATATGCAGACAACGATTTCTGGTTACGCCATTACCATCAGGATACCATTTACCGCACCAAGGATGCCGTCACTTTCGAACCTTGGTATGTAATCAAGCCTCACCCACGGATGGCAGACTATAAATTTCAAGTTCGATTGATAGTCGTAGATTTAACGATGACCGATGTGAATTCCAAGCATTACTTGGGTAACATAATAGCTACCGATGCTGGAGTCTTCTATCGTTATTCCGTAGGAAGCGACAAGGAGAAAAGCGGTTTCGGCTTCTGTCCCAAGAACGGTAAGGCTAAGACCTATTCCAACAAGGGTTTCAAAAACGATTTGGACGAATACTTGCCACCCTTGGAACTTTCGCATAGCATTCTCAACGGAAAGAAAGGTTTCCAAAAGGATGGCTACCTGTACGTGCTGGTCGATGCCTTCAAGTTCTTCGAAGAAGGTGCCAAGCCTCCTTTCCCGGAATTGGTGGAAGACAGCAATCCGGTATTGGTAAAACTTAGATTGAAGAAAATGTAAGCCAGGTAAAGACTGTTCGGCTCAAATGAAGAACAACGACACCCCCGCCACACTGATGCAGGCACCTATAACTTCCTTGAACGTCACTTTCTGGCCGAAGAAGAAATGAGCCGGCCAGATGATGAAGACAGGAGTGAGTGCCATCAAGGTGGAAGCAATGCCCGCCTCGGTGTACTGTACGGCCATCAGCGAAAGTGATACCCCGATGAATGGCCCCGTAATGGTGGCCCACACGGCGGCATTCATCCCCTTGAAATCACGAACCGAAGTGGCAAGGGTATGGAATTGCTTCTGGAAGCCCATCAGACAAAGGAATCCCACGGCTCCCGTCACCGCACGGATAAAGGTGGAAGCGAAAGGCAATAAATCGGTGACCATTTCTTCACCGACAGGGATGGACATTTCGTAATAGTTCATCCCAACCTTACTCAACACCAGCCCAACACCCTGTCCTACGCCGGCACCGATACCGAAAAGCACTCCTTTCAGAGGCAGCTTCAAAGAGAGCTTGTTCGATGTTCCTTTATTCAAAACGGAAATGCCGATACCCGTCAAGGTAACCAACATACCCAACAACGCATTCCAAGCAAGGGTCTCACCCAACAATATCCATCCGAAGAGCGCTGCCGTAGGCGGGGCCAATGTCATAAATAGCTGCCCGAAGCGGGAACCTATCCATATATAAGAATTGAAGAGGCAATAGTCGCCCAACAAATAGCCCACGAAACCCGACAAGGAAAGCCAAAGCCAAGCCTGTCCGTCGGCATAAAGCGGATAAGGTGAACCCGTAAACCACCACAATGTAGCTCCCAACATCAACAGCGAGAGCAACATTCGGATGACATTCATCTGCAACGAACCCAAACGCTTGCTACCCACTTCGGCAAAGAGTGCCGTAATGGTCCACGAGAAAGCGACAACCAACGAAATGATTTCTCCTATATACTGCATACACTTATCCTTCCATTACCTTTCGGGCACATTCATACCCTTGATTGTACAAATCGGTCAACTTCTTCACACTTGTTTCCATACGTCCCACCACAATCGGCTTTTCCGGACGGATAACGATGATTTTTCCTTCCTCTTCGAGACGCTCTACCAACTCCAGCTGCTCGTTGTAAAGCTTGTTGCGGTTTCGCAACGCCACCCTCAAACGAGGATATTTCTTATAAATAAAGCTCGGTACAGGCACCTTCTTGGTCGATTTCCGATAACCTTTGTTGCGGGTCAGTACCACCACGCACTTGTCATACCCCTGTTCGTACGCCCGGAGCAAGGGGATGGAATCGACGATACCTCCGTCCAACATCGGGCGACCATCCACATAGATGATGGGACAGGCATAAGGCAAGCTGCTGGACGCCTTCACGATTTCGATAATCCGCTTCTCGTTGTGCTTCTCTTCCCAATAGCATGCACGGCCCGTGCGGCAATCGGTAGTCACCATCTCAAAACGGGCAGGGTTCTCGGCGTATGCCTTATAATTATAAGGTAGGATGCGGTCGGGGAACCGATGGAAAAGGAGCTGCTGGTCGATAAGCCCGCGCTTCTTGACAAGCGGACGGATACCGATGTATTTGTATTTGGCCAACAAATCAATGTTGCTATACTTCCCCCTCCCCCGTTGGTGCGACATGTAGGACAATCCGTTGCATGCACCGGCAGATACACCGATGGCGTAAGGAAAGCTGATTTTATGATCCATCAAATAATCCAAGACTCCACAAGTGAACACTCCACGCATTCCTCCTCCTTCGAGTACCAAAGCTGTATTTTTATCAATCGCAAACATTCAAATATATGTTATATAACTTGTTTTTCAAGAAAACAGCGACAAAGTTATCTTTTTAATTGTAAAAAGACACAACATTTACAAAGAAAAGTATTACATTTGCAAAAATTATGTTTTCAAAAATCACAGAATTATTACCATGTTTGAATCGACTATATACGAAAGACGTCGTCAGGCGCTGAGAGAAAACGTCGGAAGCGGCATTATCCTTCTGTTGGGCAACAACGAGGCTCCGGCCAACTATCCCGACAACTGCTACCATTACCGTCAAGACAGTACATTCCTGTATTTCTTTGGCCAGTCACACCCAGGTTATGCCGGTGTATTGGACATCGAAGCCGGCGAAGACATCTTCTTCGGCAATGATGTAGATATAGACGACATCATC
>JAFQBF010000038.1 GCA_017416735.1 Bacteroidaceae bacterium
CCGTCCTGCATCTGTCAATATGGGACGGTCATCACTATCCAAGAATTTGTCAATTCGGGTGGCCCAATCTTTCATTGTCATTGGAATATGTCTTTTGGCTCTGTCTTCAGCTAATTCTAGAAAAGCATTGACAATACGCCCCAAAGATTCCAATTCGCTTTCTTTCAAATAGTTTTTGGCTATAGTGACATCTGTTTTTACAATTTTACCATTAGGTGCTTTCTCCCAAGTTGTAAGTCCCATATGCTCCTTCTCGGCATCGGCTCGTTCTACAATGAGTTCTGCTGCTGTATGACCATGAACGGCATAGTGCATTTTGTTCTGTACTTTCTTGAAGAATTTTTGTGTAGTAGGTGCATCACGGTTATAGTCAATACTGGTAGCATAAATATCCGTCAACTTTTGATAAAAACGGCGTTCGCTTAGACGGATTTCTCGAATTTCGGCCAACAAATGTTCAAAATAGTCTTCACTAATGAACGAACCGTTTTCCATTCGCTTTCTATCTATGACATATCCCCGTATGGCAAATTGTCTTAGAACATATGTACACCATTGGCGAAACTGGGTAGCACGGACGGAATTGGCACGATACCCTACTGATATAACTGCATCTAAATTATAATATTTGGTGGCATAATTTTTCCCGTCAGCAGCAGTCCGTCGGAATTTCCGACAAACTGCATCTTCTTGCAGTTCCTGACTTTGGAATATATTTTGTAAATGTTCCGTTATGGTTGAACGCCCCTTGTCAAAAAGGATGGCAATGGCGTCTTGAGTGAGCCAAAGAGTATCGTCTTTGTACAGTACTTCTATTCCTTCTTCTTTACTCTCCAATTGGAATATCAAGAATTCCATGGTACTGTTATGTATTTGAAGCTTTTTTTTCTTTTCCATTTAATTCGTTCTACTTCTTGTGGTTTTTCGAAGATTAATGGTACAAAGGTAATGGTTTTCTTCAAATGGTAATGAAATGTTTCTCTCGTTTTTTGTTTTAGTTATGGAAGAACCAACTTGCGGCACTCCAACCGATTGAAAACGAATGTGGAGTGCCGCAAGTGATAGAGTGAAGTTATTTAAATTACAATCTTTTTAAGACATCATCTGCCGCACTTTGTCCCTTATATTTCTTGGAATAGTTATTGAAACGATATACAATGCTCAATGACACTTTGCGCTGGTCTTGGTCCTCATCCTGCCAAAAGTAGATATTATTGATGCGTCCGTCGTAAAGGCTCATCCGACGATTCAACAAATGCTCTCCAGCAAGTTTCACTTGCAATTGGTCATTCAGGAATGTTTTACTGATATTCACATTTAGATTATGTTGTTCCCCAAAAGTAAACCATTGTGAAGTGCCTTTGCTTTGATAGACATATTCCATATTCAACAACCAGTTCTTGGGTAAATGAATATTGTTTTCAAATGTGAGATACCATAAAGGACGATCAATGGCTATTTGTTCTTCCATACTTTCTACTTTCATAATGTTCTTTTGAAACATTCCAGTCAGAGAAGGTTCATACCAGCCGAAACGACGGCGGAGATTCACAATAGCAGAAAGCTGTTGTTGCTTGTCGAAGTTTTTCCATGTGTAGATATGAATATTGGGTGAATTATCTTCGGTATAAAAAAATGAACCGATGAAATCTTTCTTATATCGATAACTGAGTGCAAGATAGAGGAAATCATAGTTGAGCGAATATTGTACAAAATGTGATATTTCAGGCTGAAGAGCAGGATTTCCTTCTTGTCGGATATACTTGTTGCTATAATAAGATGCATTGTTCAAACGTTCAAAATTAGGTCGAATGGTACTGATACGATAACTGAGTGACTGTGCTGTTTTGCCGTAAGTGTAGGACATTCCTATATTTGGGAATAAATTGTTGTACGAACGGTGAATGTTCCTTTGGGAATCGTAGAGATTACGTAAATCGGAAATGACATTTTCATATCTTAATCCGGCATTCACTGAGAATTGTCCCATTGAATAGCGGTAAGAAAGAAATGCTGCAAGCTTTTCTTCTTCCGTTTCCGAATTAGCATCATTATCTGCAAGTCCTTCATATCTCAATCTATTGTTCCCGGTTACTTTGCTCCATTCTCCTCCTATTGTAAAGGAGTGATTTTCATTAGGAACATAGCTGAATTTAGGACTTACGGCATATACATGATAATCTGCCCCATTGAGGTTTACAATTTGAGTAGAACCGGACAATTCCGAATTTTCATTGATAATTTGGTTACGACCGTTGTGCGTATGTGCATAGTCCGCATAGATGTCGAGTTTGGTTTCTTGACTGAATTTCCCACTATAGTAGCCATTCAAATGATGGTAATAATTATCGTTGTCTTCCAATGTGGAAAGGCTTTCTATCTTGTCATATTCTTTTTCATTGGCGAGTATATTGGATAGGGAAGGTGAATGAGCGTAACTGTTCATATAATATCCATTGTATTCAAAGCCGATGCTATGGCTCTTGTTTAGATTATAATCTATTCCGACGGAATAATCGTATATCCGGGTTTCGTTCCAGCTTGTCAAATCTTCCTTTTGTGTCCAAATAGTATCGGGATTGGTAATGATGGTTTTCATTAATTGGTGGGATTTTCTGCGGTAGTCTCCATAGGTGAAAGTGCCGAACAGATTCAATCCTTTGGTCTGATAGTTCAATTTTATGGATTCTTCGTTACTCCACTGATGATTTCGGGCTAATTCTCCTTCCAATTGCACCGCCCAACCTTCTAACCTATTTAATGTGGTTATCAAAAGTACAGCATTGGCCGAAGCGTCATATTCAGCTCCCGGGTTAGTAATAAGTTCCACATGCTTGATATTTTTTACTTCCAACCGCTTCAAATCATCGACAGAATGAAGTTTTTTACCATTGATATAAATGAGCGGAGTACCACCAATATAGGAAATCAGTTTTCCATTCTGCATAGTCATACCCGGTATTTTACGTAACACATCTATCACCTTTGTTTCCCTATTAAGTATAGAGGATGATACATTGGCAATGATGTTCCCGTTTTTCATATTGAAAGTAGGTATCGAACTGGTAACGGTCACTTCTTCCAAAGCTAAAGCATCGGGAAGAAGCTGAATCAAGTTGCGTGCTTCGATGGCTTGGGTGGTAGTGACATAGCCGATGTACGAAGCTTTGATGAGATAAGGTCTGCCCTCTTCCCCCATCATCAGGAAAGAGCCGTCTTCCTTAGTCACACATCCGTTTACAAAGGTAGAATCGGAGGTAAGCAGAAGCACGTTGCAATACGGCATCGGTTCGTTCTTTTCGTTCATCACCATACCCCGGATTTCAATGGCTTTGGCTTTTGTATCCTTCTTTTGGATGGCAAAGTAGTCTTCCCGTTCCTTGTAGATGAAAGGTGTGCCTTGCAGCACCATATCGATAGCCTCGGCTTGCGTCTTCTGTCGGATGTCGGCAGACACGGAATGTTTCTCCGTTTCGGTCACGGAGAAGATAACATTCTTTCCACCTTCCCGCTCGATAAGCTTCAAGGCAGCAGGAAGCGGCTTGTTCTCTAATTTCAGATTGATAAGGTTTTGTGCCTGCGTCTGCAAGGCGATGGCAAGCATCAGTAGTATGATTACCCAACCTCGGTTGTTTCTTCTTTTCTTCATGTTTCAGTAGATTTTGATTGCTTCTTTATCTTTAATACAACCGAGGTTAGGAATCGGGTACGGGTTTTATGAGATTTTTTGCAAGTTGTTACTGTTAGGCAACTCGTAGCAATCATAAGATTGCCAAACTAAGCATTTATTAAATTGATTCAGTCATAAACCAACTTGCGGCACTCCAACTAATTGATATTCAGTATGGAGTGCCGCAAGTGACAAAGTGAAAGAACATTTATTCAAGCACAATTTCTCCAAAGAATTCCGGGCAATGGAACTTGGGCTGCGGAAGATCAATCGGGCTCCATGAAAGGAAGTGCGGAGTCTGAAGCAGGTCACCGCATTTATAGAAGTTGGCACGCATGGCCTTGCCGTTCAAGTCAGCTATTTCGTGACGGAAAATGGCAGATGCCGGGATGACCAATGCCACTTCCCAAGTGCACTCGCCTACTCTTTCTTCAAACGGTTCTGTACCCAATGACGCCCAACGCTTTACACTTTTCAGCACGTCTTCGGCTGCACCCGGACGTTCGCCTCCGGCAGGACCACCATGAAGCAACAGCTTGGCTGCACAGTTACATTCAAAGTTATAATAGAAATCATTGCTTTCCGGCGAGAGGAAGAATTCCACACAAGCATCTTCCCATACACGACCGTCATCAGCAGTTGCCACGGCACGCACACTGGCCTCGGTCACCTGATAGTGAAGCAAGATTGCATCACCCGTATGAGCCGCACGGAACTTCACATCCGGCTGATAAGGATATTCTTTCCAGTTCACACAAGCTATCGGATTAAACTCGATGCCGGCAGCATCCATCAAGGCAGGAACAGCAGCTGCTTCCACGGCCTTTGCTTCTATTTTCTTAATTACCAAACTTTTCATTTTTATTGATTATATAGATTTAACGATTAGAATTCCATTTCTATCCATTGCGGATTGTGGTCGGACAAGAGTGCGCCTTCCACTTCTTGCGGTATATCCGAACTCAACACCCGGATATGTGGAGTCACAAAGATGAAGTCTATCTTCGAACGCTTTTCCAACGGCTGACGGGTGAAGTTATGGAACGTATAGTTCACACCCGATACCTTTTCGGCTATCTTGTGAGCATCTTTCAACACAAATTCATTGGTCGTGATGGTCTGATAAGCATCGCTTTGGTCGGTCACATTGAAGTCACCGGTCAACACGGCAGCACGGTCGCCCACTATTTCCTTGATTTTACGGATGATGAGCAATGCACTTTGCTTGCGGGCTTCTACTCCCACGTGGTCGAAGTGGGTATTGACCGCCATCACAATCTTACCCGTTTCCTTATGTTGCAGCTTTGCCCAAGTAGCAACACGCACGCAAGCAGCATCCCAGCCTTTCAATCCGACACTGTCCGGATACTCCGACAACCAGAAGGTTCCCGAATCCAAGGCATCAAACACATCCTTCCGATAGAACACGGAAGAATACTCACCCTTCGTCTTGCCATCGTCGCGTGCCACACCGACACCTTCGAACTCCGGCAACATTCGCTTCAAGTCTTCAAATTGGCTGTGCAACACTTCCTGCGTACCCACTACATCCAGTTGCGCATCCTTGATGAATTGTGCAGCCCGTTCCATACGGTATCCCCAACGGTTCAAGCTATCGACGGGTGTGTCCAAACGGATATTGAACGTAGCCCAACGTACCTTCACTTTCTTTTCTCCTTCCGAACAGCCTGCCAACATGCATACGGCAAGCAACAAAAACATTATTTTTTTCATCATTCGACAAACATTTAATTACTTCTTTACAAACAATTCACGAGTGAATGAATAAGGCTGATCCTCATCCGATGTACCCCGTTGCTTGTTGGGCGAATCCGCCATCTGGATATCAATTACCGCTCCATTTACCATTTCACTATGCAACAGATAGTTCTGTGTATATTCACGTCCATTCACCGTCATCTGATTGATATAGATATTCTTGTCCGAGTTATCGGGTGCAGAAATCACGATATCCTTCCCGTTTTCCAGATAGACAGTCGCTTTCTTGAAAAGCGGTGCACCCAAAATGTACTGGTCGGAACCTGGACATACCGGATAGAATCCGAGTGCCGAAAATACATACCAAGCCGAAGTCTGCCCGTTGTCTTCATCCCCACAATACGCATCCGGTCCTGGAGTGTACATACGGTTCATCACCTCGCGAAGCCAATACTGAGCCTTCCAAGGCTGTCCGGCATAATTATAAAGGTATATCATGTGCTGGATAGGCTGGTTGCCATGCGCATAATTACCCATATTCATAACGGTCATCTCACGGATTTCGTGGATGGGGAATCCGTAATAGCTGTCATCGAATACTGGCGGGACCGAAAATACGGAATCCAGCATCGAGACAAACACGTCCTTACCTCCCATCAAATCCATCAATCCTTGGGGGTCGTGGAAGACCGACCATGTATAATGCCAACTGTTACCCTCAGTAAAGTTACCGCCCCACTTCAACGGCGAAAAGTTTTCTTCAAACTTTCCATCCTGCTTCTTACCGCACATCAGATTGTAATCGGGACGGAAGAGGCTCTTGTAGTTCATGGCTCTCCGCTCGAGTTGCTTGATTTCCTTTTTCGGACGATTCAATTCCTTGGCCAACTGCAAGATACACCAATCATTATAGGCATACTCCAACGTACGGGCTGCACTTTCATGAATACCCACATCGCAAGGCACATAGCCCAACTTGTTATAGTATTCGTGTCCCAAGCGCCCTGTAGAAGAGACCTGCGGATGAACATTCTGTGTACCATTGATCAAACCGGCATAAAGAGTTTCCAAATCCTGCACACGGACACCCTTCATATAGGCATCCACCAAAACAGAAGCCGAGTTGTTGCCCACCATACATCCCCGATGTCCCGGGCTTGCCCACTCGGGGAAGAAGCCGCTTTCCTTATAAGTATTGACCAAACCTTCCTGAATTTTCTCGTTTACCGAAGGGTAAATCAGGTTCAGCAAAGGGAACAAGCTGCGGAAAGTATCCCAAAAACCGGTATCGGTGTACATATATCCCGGCAATACTTCCCCATTGTAAGGGCTGTAATGCACCGGATTGCCTTGCGCATCCACTTCCCAGAACATACGCGGGAAGAGCAACGAACGGTACAGACATGAATAGAACATCCGATATTGGTCCACCGTACCTCCATCGACTTCCACACGGGCCAACACTTCATTCCATTGATTCTTGCCCTTCGCCACAAGTGCATCGAAAGAATGGGTACCCAATTCTTCCAGATTCAATTCTGCCTGTTCAGCACTGATAAACGAAGAAGCCACCCGGGCATGTACCACCTCACCCTTGCCGGTCTTGAAACCGATAACGGCACCTGTATGATAATCGGTTTGCGCCAACTGACCTTCCTTCACGGTTACAGGAACGGTTGCATTCTTCTTAGCCGGAAGAGTATCGTTGGAAAAAGTTGCTGTATAGGTGAACGGTTTGTCGAATACAATCACAAAATAATTCTTGAAGTTCTCGGGAACACCTCCACTGTTACGGGTGGTATAACCCACAATCTTGTTTTCTTCCGGAATGATTTGAATGCTGGAATGATGATCGTATGCATCGACCACCACATACGAGTCTGCTTCCGGAAAAGTGAAGCGGAACATGGCTGCCCGTTCGGTGGGTGCCAGCTCAGTCACTACATCGTAATCCGCTAAATACACCTTATAATAATGAGGCATCGCCACCTCGCCCTTGTGCGAGAACCAGCTGGCACGCTTGGCCTCGTCCATCTCCACCTTGCCGGTAACGGGCATCAACGAAAACTGACCATAGTCATTGATCCACGGACTCGGTTGGTGAGTCTGTTCAAAACCATAAATCTTATGGGCCGTATAGGTATATTGCCATCCATCCCCCATCTTGTTGGTACGGGGTGTCCAGAAGTTCATGCCCCATGGCATCGCAATGGCCGGATAAGTGTTGCCGGTAGAAAGCTCAAAGCTGGATTGCGTACCCATCAACGGATTCACGTATTGTGTGTAATCCTGCTGTGCCTTTGCACTCAGGATACTGCATATAATCGATATGACTAAAACGACTTTCTTCATAACTTCACACTATTTTCTAATCAATACCATATTTTACCAGGCTCCTTGCCCATCACGAATTCCACCGTTGCACCATCCATCAACTGCTGATGGGTGATGTAACTCTTGTCGTAAGGCTTTCCATTGACCTTCACTTCCTGAATGTAGATGTTTTCACGACTGACATTTGGAGCCAAAACGGTAAAGGTCCTTCCATTTTCCAGATTCAAACGCATTTCGGGGAATCGGGGTGTACCTATTTCATACTCACCACTGACCGGATTCACAGGATAGAAGCCCATTGCACTGAACACATACCAAGCCGACATCTGTCCGCAATCTTCATTTCCACAAAGTCCAGCCGGTGCGTTAAGGTAGAGTTCATCCATTACCTTGGCCACATACATCTGTGCCTTCCAAGGCTGACGTACCTTATTATATAAGTAGATGACATGGTGACTCGGCTCGTTGCCATGTGCATACTGACCAATCATACCGGTACTGAAAATAGGCAAATCTTCCTTCCCTACCGGTATATAGGTAAACATACTATCCAACTTTGCCGCAAACTTGTCCTGTCCGCCTGTCAAGGTAATCAGTCCCTTAATGTCGTGCTGCACCGACCAGAAATAATGCCAGGCATTGCTTTCACAGATGTGTGCCGTATATTCATCGGGATTGAAGTCCGGCTGGAAGACTCCCCTGTCGTCTATCGGCTGCATGAATCCTGTAGCCGGATTGAATACATTCCGATAATTCTGCGAACGCTTGAAATATTCATCCGCCAATTCAGTCTTGCCCATCTTCTTCGCCATTTCAGCAATACAGAAGTCATCGAACGCATATTCCAAAGTACGGCTCAATGACCAATTTTCCGCATTGTACTCATCCACCACATTATAGGGAATATAACCCTTCTTCTTATACGAGCCGATTCCCCGATACTCATCGATATTGGCCGTGGCTATACAAGCTTCCAGCGCCTTTTCAGCATCGAAGTCACCGATACCCTTCAAATAAGCATCCACAATCACCGGGACGGCATGATAACCAATCATCATATCCGTCTCACTCCCCCAGAAATTCCATACCGGCAAGCGTCCGTTCTGTTCGTAGAATGCAATGAACGACTTCACCATATCGTTCACCCGTGCAGGCTCGGTATAAGTAAACAAAGGATGCGATGCACGGAAAGTGTCCCACAAAGAGAAGGTACTGTAATTCACCCAACCGTCAGCCTGATGCACCTGTTTGTCAGGACCATAATACTTGCCGTCCACATCGCTATAGATGGTCGGCGCCAACATACTGTGATACAAGGCTGTATAGAAATTCACCCGGTCGTCTTCTTCACCACCCGTCACCTCAATCCGTTGCAAGCGGTTGTTCCATTCCTTCTTGGCTTCCACCAGATAAGCGTCAAAGTCATTGTGCGGCGCTTCCACTTCCAGATTCTTCACGGCCCCTTCAACACTGACACCCGACAAGGCAGTAACCACCGTCACCTGTTCTCCCTCTTCGGTATCGAAAAAGAAACGGGCAACCTTCGACGTACCCACCTTTTCACCTTTCAGCATAATCTCAGCCTCTTCCACGTTATGCGACTTGAAAGGACGTGAGAAACGGGAGGCAAAATACACCTTCTGCCCACGTGCCCATCCTTCCGAGAAACGGTAGCCACGTATGTTGCAGGAATCCACCACCTCGATGTGTGAATCCATCGTGAAGTCCCAGTTCATTGCTTTCTTCAAGTTCAGGACCACCATCGCCTCTGCTTTCGGGAACGTATATCGCTGAATGCCGCATCGGGGCGTGGCCGTCAATTCTACATCGATGCCATAATCCTGCAACTTCACCCGATAATAACCCGCGTACGCTTCTTCGTCACTATGCGAGAACTTGGAATGAATGCCCAATTCTCCCTTCACTTCCTGATAAGGCAAAGTAACCGGCATGAAAGAGATGTCGTACAAATCACCGGCACCTGTACCCGACAAATGCGTATGGCTAAATCCCGCTATGGTGCTGTCGGGATAAAAATAGCCGGCAATGCGATCCCATCCGGAAAGGCCGTTGTCCGGACTAAGCTGCACCATACCGAAAGGCACCTGTGCACCGGGATAAGTATTACCTGTATAATCCGTACCGATAAACGGATTGACTACACTTGCATAATCAATTGATTGTACTTTTTGTTGCCCGGAAGTACATGCCCCCAAAAGCACCAGAGCCGCCAATAGAGGCATCCAAAGAATTTTCATATTTATTAGAACATTAGGTTATTTCACAAAGTTAGGCATTTAATGTGGAATACGCAAAAAAAAGTGTAATTTCGCACCGAAAGAAAAAAGAACAGGAATTATGAGACAAGAGATATTCAGCCGTACGGAACTTTTACTCGGCAAGGAAACCACCACAACCATTGCCAACAAACGGGTCATTATTTTTGGAGTGGGCGGTGTAGGTAGCTGGTGTGCAGAGAGTTTGGTACGCTCAGGCATCCAGCATCTGACCATCGTTGATTCAGACCACGTATGTGCCACCAACATCAACCGCCAACTGATGGCTACCACCGAAACCGTTGGCCGTCCCAAAGTTGAAGTTTTGAAAGAACGTTTGCTGACCATCAACCCCGCTGCAGACATCAATGCCCTCCAGCAAGTATATTGTGCCGAAACAGCAACCTCTTTCCACATCGAGACCTACGATTATGTCATCGATGCCATAGACAGCCTGGACAACAAAGCCATGCTGATACGCCATGCCTGCGACACTCCCGCCACTCTTTTTGCATCCATGGGAGCCGCCCTTAAGATGGATCCGCTCAAAATAGACATCGCCGAGTTTTGGAAGGTGAAAGGTTGTCCCTTAGCCAAAGCCCTTCGCCTAAAGTTCAAGAAGAACAAGCAGTTCCCCAGCAAGAAGTTCAAATGTGTATATAGCGAAGAATTGCTGGAAAACAAAGGCATCGACACCTTCCAGGAAACGACAGAAACCCTGGCAGAACACGATTGGCATGCCGCCAAAGTGCATACCAACGGTACGATTGCACACACCACAGCCATCTTCGGTTTTATGCTGGCAGGATTAGTCATTCAGGACATTATCAAGAGGTAAAACAAGAAAAGTCTCCATTTTTGAACAAAAAAGGCTTAAAAAGTTTGCAGGTTTGAAAAATAGTCCCTACATTTGCACCCGCAAACAAGCAAGGTGCCATAGCTCAGTTGGTAGAGCAAAGGACTGAAAATCCTTGTGTCCCCGGTTCGATTCCTGGTGGCACCACTTGCAAAAGCAATCGGAAAGTAGCGCAGTTGGTAGCGCACTACGTTCGGGACGTAGGGGTCGGGCGTTCGAGTCGCCTCTTTCCGACGAAAGGAAGTCTTCAAAAGGCTTCCTTTTTTTGTTTCCCATATTGTCATTCAGAGGA
Source organism: Bacteroidaceae bacterium (assembly GCA_017416735.1). Taxonomy (GTDB): domain Bacteria; phylum Bacteroidota; class Bacteroidia; order Bacteroidales; family Bacteroidaceae; genus Phocaeicola. The sequence continues at coordinate 11,148 of JAFQBF010000038.1, forward strand.
GTGTAACAACGAAGAATCTCGGTAACATCCACGTTTGTGTTACCGAGATTCTTCACTACACTTCGTTCCGTTCTGAATGACAGTTCAATTATCCAAGAATTTCCTTACACAAGGTATGGCAACGAATCATCATTCTTGGAATGTGGAACGGACCCTTGAAGATGTTACCCTTCGCCGGTTGCGCCACGGTTCCGTCACGATGCAAGTAACCGTACCATTCCGGATATTCCTTGTCAGGGAAGTGTGCGTATGTCCAGTCACTGATTTTCTTGTGCATTTCCAGGTACTTTTCATCACCGGTTGCCTGATAAGCATAGAGAGCAGCAATGATGGTTTCACACTGCGGCCACCAGAACTTCATATCCTGTGAATAGTCCTGCTGCGGGAAGCCCTTGCAGTCGCGGAAGTTGATGATACCACCGTATTGTTCGTCCCAACCCCAGTCCCAAGACCAGTCGAGGATGGTAGTAGCCATTTCCACCAAATCCTTGTCCCAATTACGATACTTCGCTTCTTCCAGGATGAACCAAGCTGTCTCGATACAGTGACCCGGATTAATCAAACGGCCGTTGATATTGTCAATGAATTCACCGTTCGGACCTACCATTTCGAGCAGCGCCTTGAATTCCGGATGCATGAAATTTTCACGCAGCGCCTTGATGGAACGGTCAATCTGTTCAGTCAAGGCAGGGTCGTCGATCGCGGCACGGATACGGGCAGCCGTATTCACTAAAATCATGGTGATGGAATGCCCTTGCGACTTCATGGTATCCAGATACTTCGGAGCCAGGAAACCCGGAGTGTTCAGCATATATATGATACGGTTGAACAGGTCGAGTGCCTTCTGTGCATAAGTCTTATCGCCCGAAGCGATAGAGTATTCCGACATGGCAATGGCAGCAAAACCTTCCGAGAATACATAGCGGCGCTTGCGAAGCGGAGTACCATCTTCCATCACTTCGAAGAACATATGTCCATCGGTATCAAAGCAATGCGCTTCGATAAAGTCGATACAGCTCTTCGAAGCAGCAAGCCATTCCGGATTCTGCTCGATATTGTTGTACGCATAAGATGCGATGAATCCGAATCGTCCCTGGAACCATACCGACTTGGTAGTATCCATCAAGGTACCGTCACGGTCCAAGCAAGTATAGACACCACCATGCTTCCGGTCGAGACCATTCTTCATCCAGAAAGGCATAATGTTTTCCACAAAATCCTTGCGGTAGCATTCAGCCCAGTCAGTCAAGTATTGTTTTACGTCCATTTCTTTAATCATTTTCTTATACATTGTGTCATCCTGAACATAGTGAAGGATCTGCAACCATATACTTATGTCATCAGATTCTTCGCAATGCTCAGAATGACACTCTTTGTGTTATTTTAGAATTTATTGCAACGTTCGAAGAAGTTGATAGCTTCCAATTCAGCCTTCATGGCAGCTTCTTCTTCATCAGTCATGTTCTGGAACGGAGTACGGTTCTTGCCGAGATCCAGACCGATGAGCTTCATGATGCGCTTGCCGCCCACGATGTTACCACGATAATGGCAGATAACGTTAATCACTTCCTGAGAGAAGTTCTGACGTTCGCGAGCCAATTCCAAGTCACCAGCCTTCCAAGCGTCAATGATACCTACCAATTCCTTACCGTTGTAGTTAGTAGTACCACCGATACCGCCTTGAGCACCACCCATTGCCAAAGAAGGAAGGATGGTTTCATCTTGACCATGGAGCATATCGAACTTGCCATCCTTGTACAAACGGCACTGGTTGTATTCATAAATGCTTTCGAAAGTATACTTGATACCGGCAAAGTTAGGCACACGACCATCCACTGCTTCGAGCAATTTCACCATTGGAAGGAAAGCACCATTGAATGCAGGAATATGATAGTAATAGAACGGAAGTTCAGGAGCACCGCAAGCAATTTCTTCGATGTACTTCACCAATTCTTCGATACGGCCAATCTTCGGGAACGGAGGAGCCATGGCACCGATACCCCAAGCGCCAATCTTCTGTGCATGTTCTGCCAACTTGCGGCTAGCCTTCACACAGCAGCTACCTACGTGTACAATCACCTTGAAACCTTCCGGAGCAGCAGCTACC
>JAFQBF010000184.1 GCA_017416735.1 Bacteroidaceae bacterium
GCCCGCATCTGCCACGAAGAGGGTGTCCTGGTGTTCTCCGATGAAATCCATGCCGACCTCACTCTTCCGCCTCACAAGCACCGTCCGTTTGCCAGCATCAGCGAGGAGGCACGGATGAACAGCGTCACCTTCATGTCGCCCAGCAAGGCGTTCAACATGCCGGGATTGACGGCCTCTCATGCCTTGGTGTTCAATCCGAAGCTCCGTCGCAAGTTCCATCGTTTCCTGGAGTCGTGCGAACTCGATTTGGGGCATGTCTTCGCCTTCCTGGCGATAGAGGCAGCCTATAGCCATGGCACGGAATGGCTGGACCAATGCCTGGCATATATACAAGGTAACATCGACTATGTGGATGCGTTCCTGAAGGCTCATGCGCCGAAAATCAAGGCCATCCGTCCGGAGGCGTCGTTCTTGGTGTGGCTGGATTGTCGGGAAATGGGCTTGCCGCAGGAGGCTTTGGTGGATTTCTTTGTGGACAAGGCGCACTTGGCATTGAACGATGGCACGTCCTTCGGCAAGGAGGGCGAAGGGTTCATGCGACTCAATGTAGCCAGCCCACGGAGTGTGTTGGAACAGGCCATGAAGCAGTTGGCGGAGGCATATGCCGGCTTATAATACTTTTCGTCCGCTGATAACGTAGATGACACGGAATCAGCGGACGAAAAATCTTTATACACCTTTTATATACACCACAGTAGATCTTCTTCCCACTGAGACGATGCCCGATGAAGGGTCGCGGCTGAAAGCACGGAGTTCGCAGGCTGCCGTGGTGTGGGCTTGTCCCGTAAGCTCCATGTATTGGCTTACTTTCAGAACCTTGTTTTCTTCCAGATAGTCGAGTGCTTTTTGCAGACGTTCCTCTTTGGTATAAGGCGAGCGGCTCACACGGACAATGCCGGCACGTTCCAACTTGCAATGACGGCTTGCATTCCGCACCAGTTTCTTGTTGGCTTGGAAGTTCACTCCATCGAGACAAAGGCTTCGGGCGTTTCGCTTGCTCTCATCTCCGTCGATGGTGTCCATTTCCTTACCTTCTTCCAATCCGATGGTTGCCTTGAAGGTTCCCAAATCGTCCAGCGTTACCGAGTAGCCTTTGCCCAGCAGTTCGGCCAGTACCTCCGAAGCGGAAACCAATACACGCAATGCCTCCCCACGGCTGATGCCCCGATGATAGGAGCATAGCTTTTGGATGAACTCTTCAAAATCGATGTTGCGCTCTACCTTCAGTCGGTAAAAAGCTTTCTGTTCGCCCGTCTTTCGCATATCGGGCACTTCTTGTTTGATGTATTTTGCCATATTCTTCTACAATGTTGTTTTTTACCTACATTCTCTACATCTCTACATTAATATTGATAATCAACGGTTTAAAGTGTGTAGAGAACTTTTTATCGTTCTTTTTCTCTACACTTTTTGCCCGTTTCTCTACATTTTACCCTGTTTTAGAGCTTTTTCAGGTAATATAAGCTCCCTTTTCCGGTTCTTTTGTTCGGCACATCCCACTTTTTAAGCAGTCTTCCTATATGATTCAGCTTCCCTATCGGTAGTTTTTCCCGGATTCCTTCCTGTAAGGTGTTGAATATTTCCAGGGTCATCAGCCATTCTCCATCCTCATTCTCGGGGGAAGCTACGCTGAAACAACTCTGCAACAAGTGCTCCAATGGAGTGACTTGACGGAATTCTTCGTTGCTTTCCGTCAAGAGTGCTTCGTCGGCATCGTCCAACCAATATCGCTCGCCATGCATCACGGCATGGAAGGCCTGTGCATAAAGCTGGTCGTAGTTCACGGTTACATTCGTGTCGATGGGTGCCGTCACTTCCACGCAGATGAAACGTCGGTTGCCCGAAAGGTCGGACAACAGGTCCTTGTGGTTGCTGGTAGCGATGAACGAGGCATATCGGCGTACTTCTTGGATGCTCGAGCTGTATGGCTTGCGGAGGCTGGCCGACGGTTTCTGCAACAGGTGCTTCAAGAACGCCTGTTGGTTGCCGCTGATTTGGTCGAACTCGTCCAAGTTCACGAGGAAGAAACGTCCCAAGTAGCGTTCGGCGTCGCGCTTGCTGCTGAAGTCGAGGCTGTCCGTATAGCCGAATCGGAGCTCAGGTGGCAAGAGGATGCGGCAGAAAGTCGATTTCCGATAACCTTGTGGCCCGATGAGCACCGGTGTCGTGGCATTGCCGTGCTGCTTGTCGCGCCCCATCCAGTGCGCCACCATGCTCAAGAACCAACGGTAGAACAAGTCGCGCCAGTGGGGATGGTTGCACGCCACCCTGTCCGCCAACTCGCGGATTCGGTCGCGTCCGTCCCACTCGCCAAGCTCGTATAGATATTCCTCCACGGGGTTATAGACGGGCACATAATCGGAATGTAGGAATCGGTCGATGTCCCTGTCCCAAGCCTGGATGCCTTCTTTCAAGGCCTGGATGGCGATGCTGTTTCGTGCCCGCTTGTCCAGGGTCGTGAAGCTGAATCGGATGCTGTTTCGCTCGCGGTATTCCAAGTCGTCCGTCATCTGATTGAAGCGGATGTCGTATCGGCGCTTCAGGAATTCTTCCAAGCGTAGGGCCGTATCCTGTTCGCGGGTAATGGAAGGTCGTGTCCCGAATCCTTTCATCTCCGCATAGACGTTGCGGAAGGTAGCACGCAAGCCTGTCTCGTCCTTGTGGGAAGGATAATGGCGCATGGTGCGATACACGGCCTCTTCCTCGGGGATGCCCGACTTGAAGCACTCCTCGGCCAACGGAGCCAACAGCGGAGTAAGGTCATTGCCCCTTCGCCAGTCCTCCAACGTATCGAGTGCTCGTCGCAAGGCTGCCTGAAACATCACCGTCAAGGTGTGGTAGGAGTCGATTGTCGGCTCCATGCGGGCCAGCGGATTCTTTTCTGCCAACTTCTGTTCGCGGAAAGAAGTCCCGTCCGAAAGTCCCATCGGTTGCTCCAAACAGAAAGCCGCAGCCTCGGGATGATAGTAGGGCGCTTCATCCACCGTCATGCGGAAACTCTGTCTCAGCGACGGCTCTTTCAGCGTGACGGGGAAGGGGATGAGCGGTTGGTAACATTGCACCGCCACCCGGTAAGCCTGTGCATGAAAGAGGGACGCCTGCTCTTCGGTTTCGGGCAAGGAACCGTTGGGCAACGAGAATCGCACCCATATCTTCACGCTCCTTCCGCTGGAGCCTACCATGGCCGCCAATGTCTGAGGAAGCAGTGCAGCCTTCGACTTGACAAATTCCGCTTCCGCCAAGCCCGAAAGTTGGTTCACTTCCACCAATACGATGCCGTTGTATCGCTTGAACTTCCATCCGTCTGCGGTGTGGCGATACTCCGCTACGGGATAGATGCGCGGAATCTTGTCCAGGTGGATGAAACGGCCACTGGACCCTTGCAGAGAAGGAAGACTTTCTCTCAATAGCGAGATATACTTCCCTTTGGTTTCCTTCTTCACCTTTTCCAGAAACGTCTCCATGGAACAGACGCTACACACTTCGGTGGCATTTTCTTGTCTAATTACTCCGATTTTCATGCTATTTTGTTCTTTTATCTCCTACAAATATACAAAAAATAGGGTGAAAAGTCAATAGTTTAGCTCACTTTTCTTCATAAAATACGCAGTAAAAATCATTTTCTCTACATTCTGAAGCCTTTTAAGCCTGCTTTTGTTCGCTGTTCATAATACTTTGAATGCTGAATCGATGTACAGTAAATTATAATACGCAGTATTTTGATTCTTGGTTCGATGTACTTTGAATAAGAAATAGATACTGATATTCAGTGATTTATGAATATTTTTTAGTCGCTTTTGGAACAAGCGTCGATTGATTATGTAGAGAACTTTTTCTCTACATTTTCTCTACATAGTTGTTAAGTATTGATTTTGTGGTAGTTATATTTGATTATGTAGAGATGTAGAGAAAATAGTGAAATAATCTTATTTTGTCGTTTGATTTTGTGAGAAAGAACTTTCTTCTTGTTCCTTACCTTCTCTTTTATGCAAAGGGGGTTAGTGAGAAGTCTTAGAAAAATATTTTTCACAATCATTCCATAAGCGGATGTATTCTTGCAGATTTTCTTTAAATTTGTAGTCGAAAAAATAAATAATGAAATAATATATTTTTACAAGTATTATAGCGCTTTTGTTAGGCTTTACATCCAATGTCTCAGCTCAGACAACCTCCGTGTTGATAGAAGGGTTTCCTTTGACCATCCCATCGGGACCATTTAAAGCCGGTCACATACAGGGAATGGCCATCGACAAGGACAAACGAATTGTCTATTGCTCTTACACCACGATGTTGGTGAAGATGGATTTCGAAGGAAACGTTCTTGCTACCGTAACGGGATTGTTGGGGCATTTGGGTGACTTGGATTTTCACGAAGCCGACGGACGCGTGTATGGATCATTGGAGTATAAGAACGATGCCATTGGAAAAGGAATCATGAAGATGGAGAAGAGTTCACGGAAATTGGACAATGCTTTCTATATCGCCATCTTTGATGTGGACAAGATGAATCGAGTAGGGATGGATGCGGAAAAAGACGGTATAATGACTACCGTATATCTGCCGACCGTGCTTGAGGATTATTTGGCTAAGGTAGAAGTGGAAGGAAAGGTGTATGAACATCGGTTGGGATGCAGTGGCATAGATGGGGTGAGCTTCGGCCCTCAGTTGGGACGGACCCGAGGGAAAGAATATCTAACGGTAGGATATGGCATTTATAGTGACCCTTCGCGGAACGATAACGATTATCAGGTGCTGTTGCAATACGATGTGAGCGATTGGAAGAAGTATGAAAAGCCGCTATCGCAGGACAATATGCATATGGAAGGCCCGCGGAAGCCTCGTAACCAATATTTTGTGCTTACTGGAAATACGACATACGGAGTGCAGAATTTGGAATACGATGCACACACGAAGAAGTGGTGGATGGCTGTATATAAAGGAAACAAACCTCAATATGCCAACTATACTTTGTTTGCATTGGATGCGAGTGTGAAGCCTCGGAAGCTGTTTCTGAAAGGGGTACCTTATGTTGGTAAGGCAAACGTTATCGGACAGGTTGACGGATGGATGCAGAATTTGGGCTCTACGGGTCTTTGTTCTTTGGAGAATGGCTTGTACTATATCTCACATTCGTCGAAGAGTGACTTGGGGCAAGGTAGTACCCTGCGTTTGTATCGTTACACATCCGATGGGCAACCTTTCAAAAAGGTGGAATGAATAATTGGATGTGGTATATTTAAGAATTAGGCAACAATTATTAAATAAAAGCGGGTGTAATTTGTACACCCGCTTGTTCTACTGATAATCAGTGATTTATCACTCCCATTCTATGGTCGCGCTCGGTTTCGGCGACATGTCGTAGCAAACACGGTTGATGTTAGGCACTTCATTAAGGATACGCTTGGTAATCTTGTCGAGGATAGCCCAATCAATGTGTTCGATAGAAGCAGTCATGGCATCGATGGTGTTCACCGCACGGATGATAACCGGCCAGTCGTATGAACGGGCGTTGTTGCGTACACCTACACTCTTGAAGTCGGGCACCACGGTGAAGTATTGCCATACCTTCTTGTCGAGACCTGCGATGGCGAATTCTTCACGGAGGATAGCATCCGATTCGCGGAGAGCTTCGAGACGGTCGCGAGTAATGGCACCCAAGCAACGTACACCCAAACCAGGACCTGGGAACGGCTGACGATATACCATTTCGTATGGCAAGCCGAGTTCTACACCACAGGCACGGACTTCGTCCTTGAACAACTGCTTCAACGGTTCTACCAAAGCGAACTGGAGGTCTTCAGGCAAACCGCCCACGTTGTGGTGGCTCTTCACCATCTTGGCAGTCTTGGTTCCTGATTCCACGATATCCGGATAGATAGTTCCCTGACCAAGGAAGTCGATGCCGTCGAGCTTGCGTGCTTCTTCTTCGAA
>JAFQBF010000039.1 GCA_017416735.1 Bacteroidaceae bacterium
TATTAATTATTCTACAACAGCGAGTACGTCGCTTTGACGCATCATCAAATACTTCTTACCTTCGAATTCCAATTCAGTACCGGCATACTTACCATACAATACGGTATCGCCTACCTTCAGAATCATTTCTTCGTCCTTGGTACCGTTACCGGTTGCCACAACTTCACCCTTCAAAGGTTTTTCTTTTGCTGTATCGGGGATGATGATACCGCCGATGGTCTTTTCTTCGGCTGGTGCCGGAAGAATCAGCACTCTGTCTGCCAATGGTTTGATATTCATAGTTTCTTATTTTTTGTTTTATTATTGATTTCTTGATTTCAATGTATAGCACTTTGTATATAGCGAAAAGTGTGCCAGACATTCATTTATGCCTTTTTGTCAGTTTCGGGTGACAAAGGGTTCGTTCACTTTCGATATTCGATGCCATTTTCTGCCGCAACGGTCATCGTCTCCTCCTCGATGCGGTAAGGCTTCGGCTGATAATTGAGAAGCATAATCTTGTTCAAGGTATAAAGCAAGCCCTGCAGGTTTTCTTCCCGTACCTTCGGTTTGAGCTGACATTCCCAAAACTGGATGACGTGCCACCCCATGTCGCGAAGCTTGATGCGACGGTCCAAGTCACGCTCCTTGTTTCGTTCGATTTTCGCCTTCCAGAAATCGGTATTGGTTTTCGGCAAGACATAATGACGACATCCCTCGTGACCGTGCCAGAAGCATCCGTTCACGAAGATGCAAGTGCGGTATTTCTTCAACACAATATCAGGTGTACCAGGCAAACGTTTCACATTGATGCGGAAGCGGAAACCGTGTGCGAAAAGGAATTTCCGTACAATCACCTCCGGCTTCGTGTTCTTGCTCTTGATGCTTGCCATACACCGGTGCCGCTGTTCGGGAGTCATTTTGTCTGCCATAAGGCTGTTCCTTCAAATTAGGCCCTAACTTGAAAAAGGATGTTTCCTATCTTTTTTATCATCTCTTTTGCAGGTACCAACATCGGAACGATTTCCTCTTGCGATGTTTGAAACGTACATACATAATCTGCTTTTTCACGCATCGTTTGTAATTGCGAATACAGACGACCTTCCGTTATAGAAAAGACTCCTGTCTTTATATAATGTTGTCCGAACAACAAAACAACACCTTTATGAGTACCCACCTTGTGTCCATCGCTTATAAGCAAAGCTGTAACAGCATGAAAAACTGCATAATACAACCGATTAGCTACCATATCCCAATAGCCAAGCTCTGCAATTTTCTCTGCTTGCTCCATAAATGCAACGCCTTTTTCATACTCCAATTGCACGAGTATGTTTCTTTCTTCATCAGTTAGACTCATAAATTATTTTACCTTCTTTTTCTACATTCTTATAAAAAGGCGTAAACGATGTACTTCTCCACTCATCCATAGTATAGATTACAGGAATAATCATTTCACCCAAATCCCATCCCAATGCAGTAAACGGATAAACCACATTATCGTAATCACTTTGCTCCAATTTGCTCTTGTCCAAAATCAGCAATAAATCCCAGTCTGAATCCTCCTTCGCATCCCCTCTGGCACGCGAGCCATAAAGTAACACACGCCCTCCTTTTGGCAAGGAAGCATGAGCCACTTCCCGAATTCGTTCTATGATTTCTGTGCTACGATTCATGTCATTGTTTTTTCTTTCTACAAAGAAACGAATTTCTCTTCAATTATCCTAACTACTCGATGATATTTTTTTCTTGTTTAATTTTTGATTTCATTCAAAAAAACATCTATCATTATGATATTCCAAATAAGTTTTATGCCTTTCATCAATACGCTTCAGCACTACCCCTTCTTGCAAGCCCAATAACAACCTATCAATATATTCCTCAGATATTGTAAAATCAAGATTATAAAAATCCGATAAAAATTTCATTTTGCTTATATAAGTCTGACTTGTACCTGGCTTAATTCCACCAAAATCAATCATCCAGCGGTAAAAATCCAACTGCAAATCTTCAAATTTCTCCTTACGATTCATCTCATTTTATATTTATAGCAACTCACACCAATTACATTTTCAAAAACTCCTCCACATTCTTCGGAGTAATCACCTTAAATTCCGCACCGGGATAAGACTTTACAAATGTTTCCGGACACTTCACATTCCCCTTCCGGTCGTTCCATTTGAACTCGAAAGCCAACAATCGTCCGTCTTCTTCCTCCAGATAATCAATCTCATTTTGCTGACGGGTACGCCAAAACCAAGATTGGGCAAAGCTACCCCGATAAGCATTCTGTTTCAAACGTTCGGCAATGACGAAGTTTTCCCACAACTCGCCGGTGTCCGTACGGTTTTCCACTTGCGAGAGATTGCCGATAACCGCATTACGGATACCTAAGTCCCAGAAATAGACTTTCCGACTAGTCTTCAACTCATTGCGAAGATTGCGGGCAAAGCTGTTCAAACGGAAAACGATGAACGACTTCTCCAATATATCCACATACCTTTCCACCGTCTTCGAATCAAGCCCAATCAAATTCCCTATTTCATTATATGATACCTGGCTTCCAATCTGTAAAGCCAATGCTTTCAACAAGCGCACCAGCTTATCGGGTTTGTTGATGCTATCGAGCGAAAGAATATCCTTATATAAATAGCTGTCCGAAAGTTCCTTCAAGACCGCCCGTTCATCCCCCGGATTTGTCACCACTTCGGGATAATAGCCATACACCATCCGATGGGGAAGCATACGGACTTCTTCCAGAAAGCTTGTATGCCGCACCATCTCACCGAATGTCAAGGGAAACATCTTGAACTCGCGCTTGCGCCCCGTCAACGATTCATTCACTTTGGTAGCCAACTCAAACGAACTGCTTCCCGTGGCTATGACCTGCACTTCGGGGATTTGGTCGGTAATGAGTTTCAACCGAAGTCCGATGTCCTGAATACGTTGCGCCTCATCAATGACCAAAAAACGATTGTTCCCAAGAATGGCACGGATTCGGGTAGAAGTCATTTCACGGAAAAGTTCCTGTATGTCCAGTTCGTCACCGTTCATCCACACCACATCCTTCCGGTCGCCAAGCATCTGTTGAAGCAAAGTCGATTTCCCCACCTGACGAGCGCCCATAATGATTATAGCCTTTCTTTTTCCCAACAAAGGCACAATGTTTCCTTCAATATTTCTTGTAATCATAATTCCTTCTTTCACGAAGGCAAAAATAAGAAGAATCATGCACAATTCCAAAAAAGTCATAACTTTTTCGGAATCGAATCCAAAAATGTCATGACTTTTTCGGAATCAGACAGAATGTTCGTTGATGTAAAGTTGCAACTCCTGCTTGTAACTGTCGGATATCGGGATGTATTCTCTATTGAAAACAATCCTTCCCCGATCTATCACTTTTATTTTGCTTTTTTGCACGATAAAAGAACGATGCACACGAATAAAACGGTCGGAAGGTAGATTTTCCTCCATCACCTTCATGCTTAACAAAGAAATGACGGCCTTCTGCTCTCCTTCCAGATGTATTTTGACATAATCCTTCAGTCCTTCTACATACAAGATTTTATCCAAATCGACTTGCAAAAGTTTGTAATCGCTCTTTACATAAATATATTTCCGGTCCATGGATTCCACCGGCACTTTACTTCCCCACTTCATTTCAAACCAATGGATGGCCTTGTTGACAGACTGCATAAAATCCATGTAACTGACAGGTTTCAACAGATAATCCAACGCATTCACTTTATAACTATCCAAAGCATACTGTTCGAATGCCGTAGTAAAGACAATCCGTGTCTCCGCATTCACCAATTTGGAGAAATCCAGGCCATTCAAACCAGGCATCTGTATATCCAGAAACATCAGATGCACGGTCTCTTGGCTAGGCATCCCTTTCATCGCCTGTATCGCATTGGAATACACACCCTTTAAATTCAAGAAAGGAGTTTTTTCCACATAACTCCGGATAAGTTCCTGTGCCAAAGGTTCATCGTCTATAATCACACAATTCAAGTTCATAATTCAGAAGTTTGTATAGTTAGGGTAGATATGTATATGCTGTCATTGTCACTTGTTCCCTTGTTCCATTCATAACGCCCCGGGTAGGCAAAGTCCAAACGCCGACGCACCTGAACCAAGCCAATTCCATTCCCGCTCTTGTCGTTCTCATTCTTCGGGAAATTGCTGTTCATGATTTCACAAGTCACCCGTCCGTCGGAATGTCCGGTAATGGAGATGCTGATGAAACTTTCTTCGGTCGGACTGACACCATGCTTGAAAGCATTTTCTATCAACGAAATAAAAATCAATGGAGATATCAGGACAGGGTCTTTTCCTGCATCCAGATGTACACTGACCTTTACGGATTCCGACAAGCGAATACGCATGAGCGAAATGTAATTGTTGATAAAGTCCAGCTCCTTCGCCAATGAAACTTTACTCGACTGATTGTCATAGAGCACATACCGCAACATCTTGCTCAATTCCTGAACCGCTTCCTGCGCCCGATGCCCGTCGATAGCAATCAAGGAATAAATATTGTTCAACGTATTGAGCAGAAAATGAGGGCGCAGCTGGTTCTTCAGGTTCTTCAGTTCCGCTTCGGTTTTCTCACGTTCCGTCTCAACAAGGCGTTCTTCCGTATATCGCCAACGAATACTTACCCGGATTGCCGTACTCAGCCCCACCACGAATGCCATCATTACCAACTGACGTCCCAAGAACATCCACCTATGGGGCGGTGGAGGACCTGGCATGAAACCGGGTACAAATTCCGGATGGGGAGGATTCAGAAACAGAACATGAACATAATGGATACCTAATGTTATCAAGATAATAAGTACAGCATTGACCAACAAGAACTTCACCCCATTGTTACGGAACAAAAACTTTGGAACCAGACACAAGTAATTGATATAGAACATCACAAAACAACACAACGGAACGATGCTGCCTCGCCAATATCGTGCCCAGTCCACCTTGTCCCCCCATTCCGTGAGCATAATGGGGAAAATGAATATCAGGAGCCAACTGATAGTATGTATCGTTATCTCCAATCTCTTTTGTTTGAACGACAATCTTTTCATCATGACAAATATACGAATTTACTCATAACGAATAGCCTCAATCGGGTCTAAATCCGCCGCTTTTTTAGCGGGATACCAACCGAAAAAGACTCCAGTAACGGTACATACCGCAAACGACAGCAATACACTCCATGGCTGGACATACACCGGCCAACCTGCCAATATCTTAATAAGCCAACTGGCACCACATCCCACGAACACTCCGATCAGCCCTCCCGTGATACTGATAAGGATGGCCTCGATGAGAAACTGCGACAGGATGTCGATACCACGTGCTCCTACCGACATACGCAAGCCGATTTCGCGAGTACGTTCAGTAACGGATACGTACATGATGTTCATGATGCCGATGCCACCCACCACCAAAGATATGCCTGCAATGCAAGCCAGTAGGGTGGTCATCAAATCAGTAGTAGTGTTCAACATCGAACTCAATTCCTGCTGCGTGCGGATATTGAAGTCATCATCGTCCGCATCCTTCAACTTATGTTCACGGCGAAGGATGGCAGCAATTTCATCTACAGCTTCCTCGGTCATATCCTCGGTCAAGGCAGAAGCATAGACGCCACTCAGGTAGGTTTGTGCGAGCAAGCGTTTCATGACCGTGCTATATGGAGCCAACACCACATCATCCTGGTCCTGTCCCATCGAGTTATATCCTTTCGACTCCAATACACCCACCACACGGAAAGGAATCTGGTTGCATCGGATGACCTTGCCAATAGGGTCTGTCCCGTCGGGGAAGAGATTGTCCACAATGGTCTTTCCGATAACACACACCTTGGCAGAAGTACGGATATCATTCTCGGTGAACATCTCGCCTTCCTCCACCTTCAACTGGCGGATGGTAAGATAGTCGATACTCACTCCGCTGACAGACGAAGGATAGTTGTTCGACCCGGCAATGAGTTGTCCCGACGAAGACACATTCGGGCTGATTCCCGAAAGATAGGTACATTCCTTACGAAGCGTCTCGTAGTTTTCCAGTTTCAGCGTCTGCATGGCGGATGGATCCTGACGGACACCGCCCCGCATATCACCACCCGGATGAATCATTATCATATTGGAACCCATCTCGGATATCTGTTGCCGGATGCTCATCTTCGACCCTTGACCGATGGCAAGCATTGCAATGACTGATGCCACACCGATAATGATACCCAGCATGGTAAGGAAAGCACGAAGCTTGTTGTTGGCCAATGCACGCATGGCTATTTTCAATAAATTCGTTCCATTCATAATCTTCTGTTTTTGTTATCAGTCCTCATCGTTCTTGGGCAGTTCGTCCAACGCTTTCTTTGCAGAAAGGATATTCGTGTTCACAACATCTTCTATCACCTTCCCGTCGCGCAAGCGGATGTTCCGGCTACTGTATTGGGCAATCTCCGGATTGTGCGTCACGAAGATGATGGTACGTCCTTCGGCATGGAGTTTCTGGAAAAGCACCAGAATCTCAAACGAAGTACGGGTATCCAAGTTACCTGTCGCCTCATCGGCCAGGATTACGGCAGGATTGTTCACCAAAGCACGGGCAATGGCCACACGTTGCATCTGTCCGCCCGACATTTGGTTGGATTTATGCTCCAAACGGTCACCCAATCCCACGGCTATCAGTGAGTCAACCGCCCGTTTTCTACGCTCCGAAGCCGATACGGCCGCATTGTACATCAAAGGAAGCTCCACATTCTCCACCGCTGTAGTCTTGGGCAGGAGATTGTAATTCTGGAATACAAAACCAATCTTGCGGTTACGCAATACGGCACGCTTCGACTTGCTCATCGTCCGTACGGATACTCCATCGAGAAAGTATTCACCGCTTGTGGGAGTATCCAAACATCCCAATGTATTCAAGAGTGTGGATTTTCCCGACCCGGATGTTCCCATGATGGTCACGAACTCACCCTCGTGGATGGTGAAGGTCACCCCCCGAAGGGCATGAACCGTTTCTTCACCCACGATGAAATCTCGCCTGATATGTTGAAGTTCTATAATCTTTTTCATACATCAATCCCTTTCCGGTTACTTCTTCTTGTTGCTTCCCGGAGGTCCCGGCATAAACGGACTTCTCCCGCCTTCCGCTTCCGGCACGGCACCCATATCGGGCATACCTACATCTACTTTGGTTTCGGTTACAACCCTGACACCTTCCGTCAATCCTTCGAGTATTTCCGTCTGACTTCCGTCGCAAATTCCCTTCTTCACGGCATGTGCCTTGAACGTCTTTCCTTCCAACGTCCATACCTTGTCTTTTCCCGGACAATCCACAATCTCATATCCCTTTGCCAAAGACGGATTCGGGGTGAAACGGAGTGCCTTGTTGGGAACGGTCAATACACCTTCTTTATAAAGAGTATAGATGGTGGCATTGGCGGTAAGACGTGGTTTCAACTTCAAGTCGGGATTCTCGGCAGTAATCACCACTTCGTAGGTCACGACCGTACTGCTGGCGGTAGATGAAGAACTGCTGTTGGTGCTTCCCAAACGGACTTGCTTCACCCATCCTTCAAAGGTATCGTCCGGATAGGCATCAACCGAGAAACTGACACGTGCACCGTCCTTTACACCGGCAATGTCGGCCTCATCCACATCGGCCACGACCTGCATCTTCGTGAGGTCTGCCGCTATGGTAAAGAGTGTCGGAGTCTCGAATCCTGATGCCACGGTCTGGCCTTCTTCCACATCACGGCTGGTCACCACCCCGTCGATAGGCGATGTGATGGTAGCATACGACAAGTTGCGTTGCGCCTTGGCCAGTGCCGCCTTGCTTTGCTCGAAGGTGCTTTGCGAGCGTTGGTAATTATAGGCCGTCTGGTCATAATCCGCTTCACTGATAAGTTGCTTCTCGTACAGAAGCTTGTTGCGTTCATAGAGTTTCTTCTGATAGTCATACTCCGCCTTGTTGCCATTGTAGGTAGCCTTAGCCGACTGAAGTTCACTGGTCAAAGTCACCTTATCCATTTCGGCTATCAACTGTCCCTTGGTCACGATGGAGTTGTAATCCACATAAATCTTGTCGATGATGCCCGATACCTGCGTTCCTACTTCGACTTCCGTCACCGGCTCGATGGTACCGGTAGCGGTAACGGAATTGCTGATGACACCTCTCTTCACCACATCGGTTTCAAAACTGATTTCATGTTTAGCTTTCGAGCCACCGAACATCCATACAAGTACCAGCACCACGACAATGACACCTGCGGACAAATAGATTTTCTTTTTCTTTTCCATATATAATGTTTCTTTATGTTTTACAGATTAATAGGTTGGCCGGCATAGAAATTCAGCAAGGTACGGTCCAATATCGCCATGTACTTGGCTTGCAAGCGTTGCTGTTGTGCATTGAGCAGATTGTTCTTTTCGGTCAATAACTCGATGATGTTCTTCATACCGAGATTGAACTGTTCGTTCACCAGTTCAAAACTCACTTGACTACTTTTCAGATTACTGTCCGATACCAAGTATTCCTGTTGGGCATTGCTGGCATTATGCCACAGTGTCTCGATAGTTTGATAAAGCTCCTTCTCCTTGTCCAGAAGTTCCAACTGGCTACTATTCAACTGGAGGCGTGCCTTCTCTACCGCACTCTTGTTCTGACGGTTGTCGAAGATGGGAACACTCAGGTTCAAGCCTATCATGTTGTTCCATCCGTACTTCATCTGGCTTCCCCATCCCTTGTCGCTGGCACTATTGGTATTGCTTCCGGAGGATACACTCAGGCTGAGGGTTGGATAATACCCTGCCTTGGCTATGGACACCTGGTATTGCGAACTCTCGACATTGAGTCTTTCCCGCTGGATTTCGGGACGACCCGACAAGGCTTGCTGATAGACGTCGGCCTGTTCGGGAAGAGGCGAAAGGACACTCTCATCTGCCAATGCGGGTAATACCAAGTTCATTTCTTCCGTACCATCCAGTTGCAGAAGTTGCTTGAGTTGCAATTTGTATTCACGAAGCGTATTTTCTGCCATGACCAACTGATAGCGGTCCGTGCTTACCTGCGCTTCGAGTTGTGCCAAATCCACTTTCGAGATACTTCCTGCACGTAGCATTTCCTGTCCACGTTCGTAGTTCTTACGGCTCACTTCGCACGTGTTTCTGTTGACATCCACCGATTCGTTGGAATAGAGAATCTGCACGAACAGTTGTACAATCTGTTCCTGGAGGGAGTTTTCCGTTTCCTCCACGCTCAATGCAGCTTGTTCCTTTCCTATCTTGCGTTGCTTCAAGGTATTCCGTTTCTTGCTCCCATCCCAGATTGTCCATTGGGCATTCAAGCCGTAGTTCCCACTATAAGTTGTCTTCCGGTCGCTGCTAATGATTTCCGTACCGCTCACCGTATTGCTGTTCTCCTGATACGGGCGGTTGGTCACGTTGTACCCCATGCTGAACGAGAGACTCGGGAAGAGTGACGCACGGGCACTTTTTACATCCACTTCGCTTTCCTCCAAAGCAATGCGGTTCTGTTGTAACTGAATGTTATTGCTCAGTGCATACTCCAGGCATTGTTCCAATGTCCATTGCTTTGCATCTTGCGCCCGAACAACCCCATTATTCAGCATTACTGAAATGGCGATTAACCATATTTTTCGTTTCATATCTCAATATATTTTATTAACAACACTAAATATTTTTTTATTAAGACACCAAAAATAGATTTTTCATAATGGCAAAGATAAACAATTTGCTTGTAACAGATAGCAATATCCCTTTTTAGGCTTAAAACTGAATGACAGAACGTACACAATATGCACTAGCCTTACTGTTCTTCGTAATCATACCACTCCAAAAATTGATGTACCACACATTACCTTCATCATATTCGGTAGAAGTCCAATATCCAAATTCATCAAAATCCTCGAACACCTCGTGAGTCTCATTACAAATAAAGCCCGAACGATGAAGCGTCCACAACAAGGCCAATTCTCCAGCAGAAGGCAAATACCAACCATACATTCCTTGTCCATAATCCTTACTATAGGTAGATGCATAATATGTACCCGTACTGCTGAGGATTTGCGATGTATTTGCCTGACCGTCAAAGTCACTCAGCGCCCCTACCGAATACCAAGCAGAAATTCCACCTGTAGCGGGATTGATTTCCACTCCACCCAATTGTTCTTGTGCATCATCGGAGAAAAAACTATCCGAAGTTCCTTTCCAATAAGGCAAGCTACCAACATACATGGTGTCTCGAAGTATCGTCTGATTCTCCAGCCCTTCAATGTCTTCACCCGTAATGCACCAAGCCACTTGCTCGGCACAATCCTGAAGAGCCACGACTCTACCATGCCCGGATTCCGAAAGGTTCTTGTCCAGATTTCCATTTGCATCATTCAGTGCATAGACCACTCCTACACATTTCTTGTTTTCAGTCAAAGCATCCGACCAAGTGCCATCGTCATAATAATAATTTCCTATCCGAGCCGGTTTCAACACAGAACAAGGAATGTCCGTATAAACAAACGTTTCACCGGCTTCGAACTTCACGACTTCCGGCAAGACCGCTTCATAGCTCTTTCCGTCCAAGGTGGAAATCGTGAAGTGCAAAGACGTTTCTGTAGGCGAAAAAGCCACATAAACTTCTCCAGCAAGCCCTTGGGTGTTCCGAACGACCACGCTTCCCCTATTCTGACTCGTAATACTTCCATCCATCAGATTCAGTTTACCCACTACATGAAGGCTATCCGTAGGACTGGTGATAATGACCTGCGATATACGCTCAATGGGACATCCCATTTCCGTAAATTGGAACTTACAAAAACTCATCAACGGGGTCATGACACTTGTCGAGGCATAGTC
Source organism: Bacteroidaceae bacterium (assembly GCA_017416735.1). Taxonomy (GTDB): domain Bacteria; phylum Bacteroidota; class Bacteroidia; order Bacteroidales; family Bacteroidaceae; genus Phocaeicola. The sequence goes on from JAFQBF010000039.1 coordinate 10,863, forward strand.
CTCCTCATCCTCGTCATAGGTATACGTGCCCCAAGTATAATCCAAGTCGGCCAATCCGTCCAAGGTGCCGTCCTGATTATTCATATACAACATTTGAGTCAAGGTATCGCTTGTAGAAACAGTAGAAGCTGAAGTTGGATAAAGGAATGCAAATTCCGTATATTCCGTTATTTCCTTTTCCGAAACAGCAAGGAACGTTTGTCCATCCGACTGAGTAAGTATAAGCTTATCTGCATATCGGGTATCTGTCCGAAGAGCTACAACCCGCTTGTTGTCATCCCAACCGGAGTATTGGAAATCCGTTTCCTTTTCCGGGAAAGAGATGGAAAGTTCTACCGGATATGTTTCTGTTATCGCAATTTCTTCATCGTTACTATTACAAGCTACGAATAGAGTGGCCAATAAAAATAGTGTTAAGATTAATTTCTGTCTGTACATATAAATAAAGTTTTAATTTAATGCCACAAAATTAGAATCTCCGCCCATAAATATCCAACAAAATAGACGAACAGGGAATATTGTCCTACCAATCATGTCACTTCCCAAACCCTTCACCCTATTCACCAACATCCACTCTCACTAATTTGTATCGGTTCCCCAACTTGGTGTGCACCCGCTCCACCCCCGAAGCCACCAATGCATTGCCGAACTTCACCATACTGACATTGCGCAACAACGCCCCATGTTTCTCCTTCAACACCTCCAAAATCTCCGACAAGGAAAGCATTTCATAAGCCTCATCCGCAGATGCCGCACGGAAATGGTTGCGGAAAAGCTCTTCCTCGGGATGCACCTGATAGAAAGCCTCGTTGTGACGTTGAATTTCCTGCTCCTCGTCGGGCGTAAACCAATAGCGTTCGCCGGCCGCTAACTCCGCCTTCAGTTGGGCATAGATTTGGGTGAGGTCGATGCCCGAACAATCGATGCGATGCTCCACCTCCACGCAGAGGAAACGACGGCTTCCCGTAGGGTCGTCCAACAAGTCCTTGCGGTTGCTCGTGCCGATGAAGGAGGCAATGCGGGGCAACGGGGCGTAGTTCTTCTGATACGCCTTGCGGATGGAAAGCGAAGAAAGCTGCATCAGGTTCTTCAACTTCGCCATCGCGCGGGGTGTCAGGCGGTCGAACTCATCCAGGTTGACAAGCCCCATCACACCCAACTTCCCTTCGAAGCGCCCATTGCTCGAGAAGTCCACCTGGTCGGTGTAATAGGCCTGCAACGGCTCCGGCATCAGGCTCTTGCAAAAGGTGGATTTCAGCCACCCTTGCTCCTCACTCACCAACAACGGCGCCACGCAATTGGCAAAGGTAGTGTTCTTCCCCATCCATTGCGCCATCACCGCCAACATCCATCGGCGGAAATGCTTCACCCAATACGCCTC
>JAFQBF010000040.1 GCA_017416735.1 Bacteroidaceae bacterium
GAAGGCGATTAAAAAAATCGCCATGGCGAGTGAAAAAAAGTGCCGAAAAACTTGACAACCGCTATACAGATGTTGTATCTTTGCAGTGTAAGGTTCATGAATCACAAACACTTAAATATCTGTCATCCAGAGGAGCTTCAGCGACGAAGGATCTCGCGTACATCCACGTTTATGCTTCCGAGATTCTTCCTCCCTACGGTCGTCTGAATGACAATTAGTTTTAATTTTTAATTTAAAAAAGACTATGGCAAGAAACGTAACTTATTCAGTAGCTCCGCGCATCAACCCGCGCGACAAGGAGGCAGCTCCGAAGTATTATGGCCGTGTGCAGGCCAACGGTGATGTAAGCATCCGCGAGATGTCCGAACGCATCCAGCAGTCGTGTACCGTCCACAAGGCGGACGTGCAGGCCGTGCTCCTGGCGTTGGAAGACTGCATCACCGATGCCCTGAAGGGCGGTGAAATTGTCCGCTTGGGCGACCTCGGCACGCTGCAAATCGGCATCAGTTCGAAGGGTGCCGTGACCGAGGAGGAATACGACGCATCCCTCATCAAGAAAGCCCGCATCAACTTCCGCCCGGGCCTGGCCTTGGCCGGCATCCTCACGGGACTGACCTACAAGAAGGTGGCGAAGAAACCCGTCAAGACCGGAAGCGGTGAAACGGAAGAGGAAGAAGGCGGTGAGGACTTGACTGCTTGATTTTTTAACTCACCACAGATTACACAGATTGACACAGATTTTTCAAAACCATCCGGATGGAATTAAATAATTAATCCGTGGAAATCTGTGTAATCTGTGGTGAAAAAAACAATAACTTATGGAAACAGGAAACAACATTTGGGCTAAGATTCTGAAAATAGCCATTGCGGTATTGACCGCCATTGCCACCACATTCGGTGTACAGGCGTGTATATAAAAACAGCAGGAGGAGTGAGGCAAAGCCTCACTCCTCCTGTACTTCGAAATCGTCCTTACCCACTCCACACAGGGGGCAAACCCAGTCGTATGGAATTTCTTCGAACGGCGTGCCGGGCAGGATGCCGCCATCGGGGTCGCCTTTGTCAGGGTCATAGACCCAGTCGCAAACGGTGCAAACATACTTTTTCTTCATAAGCCATCTCTGTTTAGTTAATAAATCAAGTGTCATCCAGAGCGAAGCGAAGGATCTCGAAGACACAAACGTGGGCGTTACCGAGATTCTTCACTACGCTACGCTCCGTTCTGAATGACACTTTTTACAGAAACAATCCCGGAGGGTTATTGTTCACCCACCAAGATGCGGGTCAGCTCTTCCATCCCTTCCGATGCGCCTTTCCGGATGACATTCACCTGTCGTCCGGATGCGATGGGCACCTGCTTGGGGTCGATGAGATAGACAGGAACATGAGCCGGCACGTAGTTGAGCAAGCCCGCCGCCGGATAGACATTGAGCGACGTGCCGATAATCAGGAACACATCCGCCCGTTCGCAGTAATCGATGGCGGTCTCAATCATCGGCACCGCCTCGCCAAACCATACGATGAACGGACGGAGCTGTGACCCGTCGGCCGCCTTGTCGCCTATCTTCACTTCGTATTCCTCGGGCTTCAGTTCCTTGATATAATGGGGGTTGTTGGGATGCCAACTCGATGTGACCTTCGTCAATTCGCCATGCAGATGAATGACCTCCGTGCTTCCGGCACGTTCGTGCAGGTTATCGACATTCTGTGTGATGACCGTCACCTTGAAATGCTTCTCCAGCTGCGCCACCAGCTCGTGTCCCCGGTTGGGCTTTACATCAAGCAACTGCTTACGGCGCTCGTTGTAGAAATCGGTCACCAATTTCGGATTCGCCGCATAGCCTTCGGGGGTGGCTACTTGCTCTACGGGATACTTGTCCCACAACCCTCCTGCATCGCGGAATGTACTGATACCACTCTCGGCACTCATGCCGGCACCTGTTAATATTACTAAATTCTTCATACGCAATCCTCCTTTTTAATGAATGAATAGACAAAAATAAGAAAAAATCTACACGAATAGGCAGATTCATTCAAAGAAAACTTCTACCTTTGCACGTTTTTAAACTAAAACTACTTATAGAATAACAACTTATGGACAAATTCAGTTATGCTATCGGCCTCGGTATCGGCCAGAACTTGTTGAGCATGGGTGCTCAAGGAATCAACGTAGAAGACTTTGCACAAGCCATTGCAGACGTACTCAATAGAAACGAAACAGCCATCAGCCACAACGAAGCGCGCGAAATCGTAAACAACTACTTCGCCGAGTTGGAAGCCAAGATGAATGCTGAAAACATTGAGAAGGGAAAAGCTTTCTTAGCAGAAAACGCCAAGAAGGAAGGCATCGTGACCTTGCCCAGCGGCTTGCAATACGAAATTATCAAGGAAGGCAACGGCAAGAAGCCGGGTGCAACCGACCGTGTAAAGTGCCACTACGAAGGAACATTGATTGACGGAACGCTGTTTGACAGTTCTGTAAAGCGTGGCCAACCGGCCGTATTCGGTGTAAACCAAGTCATCAAGGGTTGGGTAGAAGCCTTGCAGCTGATGAGCGAAGGTGCCAAGTGGAGACTCTTCATCCCGTCTGACCTGGGTTATGGCGCACAAGGAGCTGGCGAAATGATTCCGCCCCACAGCACCTTGGTATTCGAAGTGGAATTAATTGAAGTATTATAATAATAAATAAGGATTAGAAAAAATGAAGAAGATTGTATTGTTTGCAGCCGTAGCAGCTGCAATGGGTTTGGCATCTTGCACAGGCCAGGCTCCGAAGGCAAACTTGAAGAGTGATGTTGACTCTTTGTCGTATATGATTGGTGTAACCCAAGGTGAAGGCTTGAAGGACGTGATTACTACACAGTTGGGTATCGACAGTGCTTATGTAGCCGATTTCATCAAGGGTGTGCAGGAAGGTATCCAGGAAGGTATGCCGGTGAATGATGAGAAAGCTAAAGCGCTCTTCATGGGTAAGCAAATCGGTATGCGTGCCAGTGTGGACATGTACGACTACTTGAACGGACAAGTGTTCGGCAAGGAATCTGCAACTTCTTTGGGCAAGGACAACTTCTTGGCTGGTTTCATAATAGCCTTGCAGAACAAGGCTGGCATCCCGGCATCAGAAGCTCAGATGTATGTACAAACCAAAGAAGCTGCCATCAAGGCAAAGGCACTGGAAGAACAATTTGGCGAAAACAAGGCTGCCGGCGAAAAGTTCTTGGCTGAGAACAAGACAAAGGAAGGTGTGAAGACTACTGAAAGCGGCCTTCAGTACAAGGTCATCAAGGAAGGCAAGGGCGCTATCCCTACCAAGACTGACAAGGTAAAGGTACACTACAAGGGTACTTTGATTGACGGTACTGAATTCGACAGCTCATACAGCCGCAAGGACAAGGACGGCAACCCGCAGCCTACCAGCTTCCGTGCCGACCGGGTTATCCCAGGCTGGACAGAAGCATTGACTATGATGCCGGTAGGTTCGAAGTGGGAACTCTACATCCCGCAAGAATTGGCTTACGGTGCTCGTGAGGCAGGTGACAAGATCAAGCCATTCTCTGCTTTGGTATTCGAAGTTGAATTGCTGGAAATTGAAGAAAAGAAATAATCTTCCGGACAGCATAAAAAAAGGTGGAGCCTCAACAGCTCCACCTTTTTTATGGTCTATCATTAACGATTATCGTTTGTTTTCTTCTCTTTTACATTGGTTCGGGCTTCCACCACGTTAACCACATAGTCCGCCAGTTTTTCACATTCACCAATGATGTCCATATAGTGAACACCCATCTGGTAGTCGTACTCCTTGTTATTGACATCTACCACATTCTGGTTTTTCAGTTGGGCACGATAATTGTTGATTTCGTTCTCAAGGTTAAACGTCTTGTTCACATCCACCACGTGATTATCATCTTCCACAATGGCAATCATTTGAGTCAATGCATCGCTGGTAAGCTGCATCATCTGATGGATATGCTCATACTGCTTTTCGGTAAAGTCGTTGCCACCACTACGCTTGCGGTTCAGGGTACGGGCCAGGTTATAGCAACTGTCACCGATACTTTCGATTTCGGTCACTTCGCGCAACATACCCCGGATTTCCAACTTACTTTCCGAGCTCAAGCGTCCTTCTGTCACCTTGTTCAGGTAATTGGCAATTTCCAATTCCATATTGTCGCTGATGTTTTCGTACTTCTCGATACGGCTGAACAGCTTGTTGAACTCGTTTTCGTTGGTTTCGTGGAGCAAATCCTTCAACATACCAAACATACGGCTCATACGTTCTGCAAAAAGGTTTATTTCCTTGCGGGCTTGAACGATGGAAAGTTCGGCTGTAGAAAGCAAACCACCGGTAATGAAACGCAAACGGTATTCTTCTTCGGTTTCCTTCTGCGGGATAAGCTTGCAAACAGTTGTTTCAATAAACTTCACAAACCAAATCAAAAGAAGCACGTTACAGATATTGAAAGCGGTATGGAAAGCCGAGAGCTTGAACGATACGGCAACGGCAGGGTCAACGGTCTGCATAATGTCTTCCACAAACCAGGAAACGCCCATCGTTACCGGTTTGAAGAGACAAAGCACCCAAATCACCCCGAAGATGTTGAACACCAAGTGCGCCATCGCCGCTCTTCGGGATTGCGTGTTACCCGTCAAAGCAGCCAAGTTGGCTGTAATGGTAGTACCGATATTTTCACCCAGCACCAAGGCAGCACCCAACTCGAAACTAATCCAGCCGTTGGCACACATAATCAAGGTGATGGCCATCGTGGCAGCAGATGCCTGCACAATCATCGTCAATACCGTACCAATAAGCACGAACAGAATGACTGAAGCAAAACCCATATCGGTATAGTTCTGCACGAACGAAAGCATTTCCGGATTCTTGCCCAAATCGGGTGCATTGGCCTTCAAGAGCGACAACCCCATAAACAGGAAGGAGAAACCGAAGATGAATTCACCGATGGACTTGCGGTTACTCTTGCCCGAGAAGAGCAAAGGTACACCTACGGCCAACAACGGCAAGGACATAGCAGCCATATCCACCTTGAAGCCCAAGGCCGAGATAATCCAAGCCGTAACGGTGGTACCGATATTGGCACCCATAATCACGCCAATGGATTGCGACAAGCTCAGCAATCCGGCATTAACGAAACTTACTACCATAACGGTGGTAGCGGACGAAGATTGAATCAACGCTGTGATAAGAACACCGGTCAGAACGCCGGTTACACGGTTGGTGGTCATTGCAGTGAGGATGCTACGCAGACGGTCGCCTGCAAACTTCTGCAAACCTTCACTCATAATTTTCATTCCGTAAAGGAACATTGCCAGAGAACCCAGCAATTTGAGCAAATCATAAAAAGAATATTCCATTCTCTATTAATTTATGTTATGAATTAGTGTTTTTCTCTTTTTTTTCAGTAACTTAACAGCCGAAATTGTTAACCACTGAAACCAGCATTACATTTATGTTACAAATATATTGCAAAAATATTAATAAATCAAAAAGTTTTCCCATCGGAATTTCACTTTTGGACATTTATTCGGGTTTTGACCTCGATTTACCCTACGGACCGGTCAGTGCAAAAGTCAACAACAAGGTAGAAAGCCTCACTTTCCGCCTCTATAATAATAAGGATATAGAATTCCAGAACATACAGAGCTCATCGGGAATGAGAACGTATGTCCGTTCCCTGTGCTTTGTGCTGTGCAAGGCAGTGGAAGACCTCTATCCCAACGGAAGCATCGCATTGGAGCATCCCGTGTCAAAAGGATACTATTGCCAGCTGAAGCTGGATCGCACCGTCGGACTGGACGACGTGCAACGCATCAAGCAACGGATGAAGGAAATCATCGCTGAAGACCTTCCCTTCAAGCGGTTCGAGAAACACACGACCGAAGTGGTGGAACTCTTCCGACAAAAAGGGATGATGGACAAAGTACATTTGCTCGAAACCTCCGGCAACCTGTATTCCTATTATTATACGTTGGGCGATACCATCGACTATTATTACGGAAGCCTCTTGCCCAGTACGGGATACATTCACCTGTTTGACTTGGTGAAGTATTACGACGGACTGCTGATTCAGATTCCCAACCGCTCCAACCCCGACAAGCTGGAAGAAGTACTCAAACAAGAAAAAATGCTGGAGGTACTCAAGGAACATCGCCGTTGGAACCAGATTTTGGGTATCGGTACCGTGGGCGACTTCAACAAGGCTTGTAACGCCGGGTATGCCACCGAACTGATCAATGTGTCCGAAGCCCTGCAGGAAAAACGCATCTCGCAGATAGCCGATGAAATATACCATCGCGGACAAAACGGGCATCCAGTCAAGCTGATTCTCATCTCCGGCCCATCGTCTTCGGGGAAAACAACGTTCAGCAAGCGATTGAGCGTTCAGTTAATGGCAAACGGACTAAGACCTTACCCCATTTCCCTCGACGATTATTTCGTGGACCGTGTAGATACGCCCAAGGATGAAAACGGAAACTTCGACTACGAATCGCTCTACGCACTCGATTTGGAATTCTTCAACCAACAGCTACAAGCGATACTGAACGGCGAAGAAGTGGAACTGCCCCGTTTCAACTTCAACACCGGCAAACGGGAAATGAGCGGGAAACGACTGAGGACAACGGACAATATGATTCTAATCCTGGAAGGTATCCACGCATTGAATCCGGAACTGACTCCCCAAATCCCGGCAGAAAGCAAGTTCAAGATATATGTGTCGGCACTAACCACCATCCTGTTAGACAACCATAATTACATCCCCACCACCGACAACCGCCTGCTGCGCCGCATCATCCGCGACTACAAGTACCGGGGATACTCGGCGGAAGAAACCATCAGCCGTTGGCCCAGCGTGCGAGCCGGAGAAGAGAAATGGATCTTCCCTTTCCAGGAAAATGCCGATGTGATGTTCAACTCAGCCCTTTTGTTCGAGTTGGCCATCATCAAGGATTATGCCGAGCCCATCCTCCGAAAGGTACCCAACAACCGTCCGGAGTATTCCGAAGCTTACCGCCTACGTAAGTTCCTGGAATATTTCGTGCCTCTGCAGGACAAGGAATTGCCGCCAACTTCACTTTTACGTGAATTCTTGGGAGGAAGCAGTTTCCGATATTAGAAATTATCACTATTTTTGTCCTCCGAAACAAAAACTGAGAGATACAAGCTATGACGCAAGGCTCAAGCCAAATACAGACCCAGGCGCAACAGCTGTTACAGACACTGTCGCCCTATCAGATTCTGGTAGTCAAACTGCTGGAACTTCCCACTATGGAATTGGAGGAACGTGTACGTGCCGAGATACTGGACAATCCGGCATTGGAAGAGGGCAAGGAAACTCCGCCCCAAGACACCTCCGAAGAATTTGAACCCAATTTCAACGAGGATTATAACTACAATAACGAGGACTTTTCATTGGGCGACTATCGTACGGAAGACGATATCCCCGACTATAAATTACAGGAGCACAACCGGAGCCGTGGTGAAGTTCCCGAAGAAATTCCTTTCTCCGACTCCGTTTCTTTCTACGAGATGTTATTGGATCAACTTCGGATGCAACACCTCACGGAGGAAGAAGAAACCATCGCGGAATATCTGATAGGCTCATTGGATGACGACGGCTTGCTCCGAAAAGATTTCAGTTTCCTGATTGATGAATTGGCCATCTACCGGGGCATTTACACGAATGCCGAGGAGATTGAACGGATTCTGAACATCATCCAGCACTTCGACCCGGCCGGTATCGGTGCACGGAGCCTTCAGGAATGCCTGTTGCTGCAACTTAAGCGGAAGCCGGATTCTCCGTTAAAACAAATAGAATGGAACATCATCGAAAGATATTGCGACGACTTCACCCGCAAAAACAAGGAGAAGATTATGCAGCGTCTGGACATTGATGAAGAGACATACGACGAAGCTGTCAACGAACTGACCAAGCTGAATCCACGCCCAGGAAGTTCGTTAGGAGAAGTTGTAGGCAAGAATTTCCAGCAAATCATTCCCGACTTTCTGGTGGAAACGGAAGAAGACGGCACCATATCTTTCAGCCTCAACAACGGCAATGTACCCGAACTCCGTTTAAGCCGCGAATTCAACGACATGCTGGAAGAACACACCACCAACAAGGAAAACCAGAGCAAAGAGTCGAAAGACGCTTTCCTTTTCCTGAAGCAGAAGGTGGATGCCGCACAAGGATTCATCAATGCCGTGAAACAACGTCAAGAGACCTTGAGTTCCACAATGCAAGCCATCATCGACTTGCAACGTCCTTTCTTTCTGGAAGGAGATGAAACCCTACTGAAACCAATGATTCTGAAGGATGTAGCCGAACGTGCCAAGCTGGACGTATCGACCGTTTCGCGAGTCAGCAATAGTAAATATGCACAAACCAATTTCGGTATTTACCCTTTAAGATTCTTCTTCAGCGACGGTTATACCACCGGCGAAGGCGAAGAACTCTCTGTACGTGAAATCAAGCATTTCCTGGAAGAATGTGTGGCCAATGAGAACAAGGATATGCCTTACAACGATGACGAGTTGGCCGATATGCTGAAAGAAAAAGGCTACCCGATAGCCCGTCGTACTGTGGCCAAGTATCGCCAACAGCTCAACATCCCAACAGCCCGATTAAGAAGAGAATGATTATGGAAGAAAAAGAAAACATACAAGAAACTGTAAAAGCACACCCTATTTCAGCAATGGAGTGGGTTTCGCGCACACTTTCTACCATATTCAACCCGTTTCTGGTTCCTCTGTATGCCTTTGTGCTACTTTTTACCTTCACTTACCTGAACATTATGCCCCTTCAGTACGTGGTATTCGTATTAAGTATGGTAGTCACTTTCACCCTTGTGGCTCCCTGGCTGTTCATCAGCCTATACAAGTGGCTAAACAAATGGACCATGAAGGAACTCAGCGGGCGCAAACAGCGTTTCATCCCCTACCTACTGATGATGATGAGTTATTCAACTTGCCTCATCCTGATGTACCGGATGCATTTCCCCTATTATTTTTGCAGTATCATCGTAGCTGCCTTGTTATGTCTGTTTGTCTGCACCCTCTTCAACCTCCGCTGGAGAATCAGTATCCATATGGCAGGTTGCGGCATGTTCATCGGAGGACTGTTGGCATATAGCCTGCTGCTCTTTTTCAATCCTGTATGGTGGCTCTGTGGTTTCATTCTGCTGGCAGGCATACAGGGAACCGCCCGCATAACCTACCATCAACACACATTATTGGAAGTTATTATAGGATTTCTGGTCGGAATGTTTTGTGGTATCACAGGAATTTTGTTTATTTGAAGAAAAATTAATATTAACCCTATAAATTGAAAGATTATGAATTTCCCGACTAATGTAAAGTACACCAGCGAACACGAATGGATTCGTATGGAAGGTGATGAAGCTATCGTAGGTATCACTGATTATGCACAGGACCAACTGGGCGACATCGTGTTCATCGACATACCGACTGAAGGTGAAACTTTGGAAGCAGGTGAAGTATTCGGTACCATCGAAGTTGTGAAGACTGTATCAGACTTGTTCCTCCCGGTAGCAGGTGAAGTATTGTGCCAGAATGAAGCTTTGGCAGACAACCCTGAACTCGTGAACCAAGACCCATACGGCGAAGGCTGGTTGATCAAGATCAAGCCGAACAATGCCGCCGACATCGAAGGTTTGCTGGATGCAGCTGCTTACCAAGCAGGTTTGGAATAAAAAGAAGAAAAAGGAATGAAACCGATTGTAAGTATCATTATGGGCAGCACCTCCGACCTTCCCGTTATGGAGAAGGCCGCCAAGCTTTTGGACGAGATGCAGGTTCCCTTTGAGATGAACGCCCTTTCGGCTCACCGCACTCCTGAAGCAGTGGAAGAATTTGCCAAGAATGCCGCCGGTCGCGGCATCAAGGTGATTATCGCCGCTGCCGGTATGGCTGCCGCCTTGCCGGGTGTAATTGCCGCCAGCACTACGCTTCCGGTGATTGGTGTGCCCATCAAGGGTTCTGTTCTCGACGGTGTAGATGCCCTCTACTCCATCATCCAGATGCCTCCGGGCATCCCGGTAGCCACCGTAGCCATCAATGGCGCGATGAATGCAGCTATTCTCGCTGTACAAATCCTGTCATTGGCGGATGCCGAACTGGCCACCAAGTTTGCCGACTACAAGACCGGTCTGAAGAACAAGATTGTAAAGGCCAACGAAGAACTGAAAGAAGTGAAATACACTTATAAGACGAATTAATGGATTTATTCAACTACTCCCGCCGTCAGGCGACAGAAGTAAACATTGGCGCCACTCCTATGGGTGGCGCTCATCCTATCCGCATCCAGAGTATGACGAACACCGTCACACTGGACACGGAAGCGTGTGTGGAACAGGC
>JAFQBF010000185.1 GCA_017416735.1 Bacteroidaceae bacterium
ACCCAAGTTGATGTCCTTTTTGAGTTAATAATCAATAAAAGCGTTAAATCTTCACCTTTTAGAATGTGCAATTAAAAATAACAACCATATTTCTGACTTATTATCTATAAAATATTGAGTAATAATCGGTTGTAAATACTATGATTGTACAAATTTGAAGGATGTGAAGTTGTCCGAAAACATCACCCTTATCAGACAGAACGTGTTCGGGCAATGTCATGCATTGGAGTCCATTGTTATTCCTGACAATGTTATTGCTCTCGATTTTAGAGCGTTTAACACCTGCTCGAATTTGAAAAATGTCACTCTTTCGAAGAATCTTAAAACTATCGGTGAACAAGCTTTTGTTTATTGTAAGTCCATAACTACCATTACTATTCCCGAATCGGTAACTTCGATAGGTAGAATGGCTTTCTCAGCTGATGGGGGCGAGGGTGGATTGGAATCCGTTTATTGTAAAGCTGCTACACCGCCTACTTTGAATATGACTTATGGTAGAGCCTTTGAGCCAACAAAGAAAATCAATGTATATGTCCCGGCAAATAGCGTGGAAGCATATATTGCTGCATGGAAGACAGAAACACTCTGTAATATCGTAGCCTCTACCGAATATTAATCAATTACTTAATAGAGTTCTTGTATAAAAGAAGACCAGCCGCTTGCTGTAAGTGGCTGGTCTTTTTTTGTGTTATTCTCACTGCATCAGGCTGATGCACGAGGTGGTTCCCAGGGTGGTTGCAATAGCCGTTAGGATGGTAATGGCCATTTGCAGGATTTTTTGCCAGAGTTCTTTCTTCATAAATTAAAAGTTAAAAATTAAAAGTTAAAAATTAAGACTTCGTTTTGTCATCCAGAGGAACGAAGCGACGAAGGATTCTATGTGCATCCACGTGTATGTTCCCAAGGGCATCCGCAAGGGGGGGCTACAGGAGGATTACGTCGTATCCTTCAGGATAGCGCCCCCCCTCAGGGGGAGTTAGAGGGGGCCTTTACGCCGTCAGGTCCTCGCCGCCACCTTCCTCTTCCTTGTCGGCTTCCTTGTCGGCCTTGGTGCTCTTGGGCTTCACCTTGGCATAGGTCAGGTTGGTCAGGATGCCTACTAAGGCAGTGCCGGGGCGGAAGTTGATGCGGGCGCATTTGATGAGCGAGTCGTCGTAGTCGTCCTCGGTCACGGCACCCTTCGAGCTGATGCCTATCTGGAACGTGCCCAAGTCGCCTAAGCGGACAATTTCGCCGCCCTTCAGGGCATCGATGATGACATCCTCGAGCGCTACGAGCACGGCGAACACGTCGGCCTTGGTCACGGTACAGCTTTGCTGGATGCGTTCACTCATTTCGCGGAGGCTGACGTCGCCCGAGGCCTGTACGTGGCCGTAGAATTTCGGGGCGGCTTCCTTGTCGTTGGGGTTGATACGCGGAGATACGGAGTAAGTTACATTTCTTGCCATAGTCTTGTCGTTTTTAGAATTAAAAATTAAAAGTTAAAAATTAAAAGTTTGGGTGTGTGTGATTCATGAACCTTACACTGCAAAGATACCACATCTGTATAGCGGTTGTCAAGTATTTGGGCAATTATTTTCAGGAAATTCCGGTCCTTGTTTGTTATGCTGAAAACAATCATTATCTTTGTATGGTAGAATGATAAAGCAGACGTTATGAATATCGAATTACCTCCCAAGTTCTTCAATACCGCCGGGCCGATACAGCCAGATATCCACTACAATGTGGACTCGCTGAAACGTATCGAACTGGATGAAGTCCTCATGCTCATCCATCGAGGTGTGGGGGATGTAGGATTCCCCCTAAAATACGAACTGAGAGATTGAGAGACGGAGAGCAAGCTATCGTAGTACTAAAAGAAAAAACATAGGAGGAGAAAGTCTGCTACGGCGAAATTTCCATACGCGGCCGCGAAAAATTTTTTCGCCGCCGCGTATTTGTTTTTTGCCGCGACGGAGGGGAGATTTCGCATAGCACATTCAGGAAGACAACGCAGAGGGATTTCAGATTTCAGATTTCAGTTAGATTTCGGGGTAGAGGGTAGTGTAAGTAAATTTCATTATATATTATATATAATAATTTTTTCTTCGCCAGTGGGGGGACTCGGATTTCTAACTGAAATCTGAAATCTGAAATCCCCCCTCTGCGGCACAAATGAAAAAGTTGTTAAAATGTGATGCGAAACCCTTGACAAATGCAAAGTTGTATTGTAACTTTGCGGATAGAGATTTTCCAACCCATTGTGTCACCCCTAAAAGCTTGCTGCCATGAAAATAGAAACAACCTTGGATGAATGGATGCGTATGCAGGACGCCCTGGTCGAAGCCAAGGTGGAGAATGCCCTGCTGCGCAAGGAACTGGTGCAGGCGGCAGCCGAAAGGGACACGTTCCGCGCACGGCTGATAGCTGCCCATCTGGAGGAAGTGATGCAGCAGCGCGACCTCGGGAAGGTGGTGCCCATACTCCTCTCCAAGATGCCCGTCGTGCTCTCGGAGCTGGAGAATATGGACCAGGTGAGGCTGGTGTTGTGCGTCATCCTCAAGATGCTGCCCGACAATGTGCCCGCCGAGTTGGTGAAGATGGTGACCGATGCCGCACCCGGGAAGGTGCAGGCGGATCCGCTGGTGCAAATCGAAATGGAAAGGGGAGGAGACATCATCGGGCAGGGAGGAACGAAGAACATCAACCATTACGGACAGGAACCGGAGAAAGGAGAAAAGGCTGTATGAACATCAAGATAGGAACCATGAACGGCGACGTGATAGAAAGCGGCGCCGTGAAGAACGTCACCAACCATTACCACTACTACGGCAAGGAGCAGGAAGAGACCGCCTTGCCCGAAGTGCTCACTACCCCTCAGGCACAAGACTTGCTGGACAAGCTCGGCGCAGCCGGCATGGTGGACGCACGGTGGCAACCCACAGGGCTGAAGGGCGAGCAGCGAGGACTGCTGGCGGGTGAAGTGGCCGCCCGATTAGGCATCTCTACGCCATGGGTTCTCTTCGGACAGCTTTGGGGCGAGAAGCCCGACACCCTCCGCTCGTACTTCAACAAGGGCATGGGCAGCAAGAACGGCACCGACTTCCTGGACCGCTTGAAGCAGGCCCTCAAAGGCTGATACCGTACCCATAGCCGTACCTCATCCGTACCCGTTTTTCCGTTCCGCAGGCCGTATCTTTGTGGCAGAAACCATTAAACGATACGACCATGTTTGGAATAGCCGAAAATGTAAAAAGCAAAGTGACGGAATGTACACCCGAGTGTTTCCGTTCCGTCATCGATTCGCCCCGTGTGGCGAAGGTATGCACCGAAATCAAGGAAGCCTACGAACGCCATCTGCACGGCAAGCTGGTGAAGGAGGAGTACGAGAAGACGAAGACCCGTCTGAAGAAGCAGTTGCCCGTGTTCACCCCTCATGCCACCTTCCCCGGCGGACGCCGCCTGAATGCCGATGCCGTGCCCAGCGGACTCTCCATGTACGACAAGGACCACATCACGAATCCCCGGGAGTGGTGGGAAGAGAAGCGTGCCCTGCTCATGCAGAAGGGCTTGTTGCAGTATGTGCTGCTGGTACACATCACGCCCAGCGTCGAGGGTCTCCGCTTGTTCTTCGTCATACCCCGTGGGATGGACCTGCCACAGGCGCAACTGTGGATGGCACAGCAGCTGGAAGATACCGACTACGACTCCTGCGTGAAGGACCTGGCCCGCTGCTCCTTTGCCGTGCCGCGTGCGTACATCCTGCATCTGGATGAGGAGGGGCTGTTTTCTTATTCACCACAGAGTGACACAGAGTCGCACGGAGTGAACAATAACCCTGCGGACACCAAAGAAGAAAAAGAAAAGAACTCAGTGGAACTCCGTGTACTCCGTGGTGAAAAAAACACATCCACTTTCCCGCAAACCTACCAGGACATCCCCTACACCGACATCGTCGAGGCACTGGAAGAGCAGTTGGGCGGCAAGCCGGACTTGGGCGGACGCAACAACTTCATCTTCACCATGGCCTGTCACATGCGCCACGTGTGCAACGACAATCCCCACTGGATAGCCGCCTTCCTGCCCGACTACGGTGAGGAACAGGCGCGTTGGTGGGCCACCATACAGAGTGCCTGCAAGCGCCATCAGAGCTGCGACATGCCCCGCATCATGAAGCGTGTGCTGGCCGTGTGCCGCAAGCGCCGTGAAGCGTTGGCGGTGGATGTCACTGCACCCGAGGAGGAAGAAGCCCGTCCGCCACAGATGCCCGACAATCTGCCGCCCCTCATCAAGCTGCTGCTGAGCAATACCCCGGAGGTTTACAAGCCCACCGTGGCACATGCCGTGTTTCCCGCACTGGCCACCCACCTGTGGCAGACCCGTTTCCTGTACATCGACAATGTGGAGCACGAAGCCACGCTGATGAACTGCCTGCTGGCCGAGACGGGAGCCGGAAAGAGCTGCATCGTGGAGCCCATCAACCGCATCATGGCCGACATCCGTGCCCGCGATGCCGTGAACTTGGCCATCGAGAACGAGTGGAAGAACGAGATGATGATGAAGGGGGCCAACAAGGACAAGCGCAAGCGTCCCGCCGGATTGGTGATTCAGGAGGTGTCGCCCAACATGACCAATGCCGCCTTCGTGATGCGCCTGAAGGAGGCTGACGGCCATTTCCTCTATGCCCTGATGAATGAGCTCGACCAGTTTGATGCCTTGAAGACCACCCTTCGCGACAGCTCCCAGTTCCAAATCATGTGCCTGGCCTTCGACCCGAACAATGTCTATGGACAGGTGCGTGCAGGCTATGGCTCGGTGAGCGAGAAGGTGTGTGTGCGCTTCAACTGGAATGCGTCCGCCACCATCCACAAGGGGCAGGCCTACTTCCGCAAGGTGCTGGTCGATGGCCCCATCAGCCGTATCAATTTCTGTACCATCCCCGAGCGTGCCATCGGTTCGGATATGCCCCGCTTCGGCACCTACGACACGGCTTTCGACGAGAAGCTCCGTCCCTACATCGACTACCTGAACGGTGCGCGCGGACTGGTGGAATGTCGTCAGGCCCGCAATCTGGCCAAGAAGTTGGTGGAGGAGAAAGCCGAGGAAGCCCGTCTGTCGCAGAACCGGGTGTTCGAGAACCTCTCGTTCCGTGCCAACGTCATCGCCTTCCTGAAGGCTTGCGTGCTCTATGTGGCACACGGGCGGAAGTGGAGCAAGAGCATCGAGGACTTTGTGCGCTGGAGCCTGGACTACGACTTGTGGTGCAAGATGCGCTTCTTCGGCAAGGCCATCGAGGAGGCCGAGAAGGTGACGGACACGGGCTATGTGCGCGGCCCGAAGAACCTGCTGGACTTGCTTCCCACGGTCTTCACCCGTGTCGAAGCAGGCTTGGTGCGCGAACAGCAGGGCATCCGTTCCGGTACGCTGAAGCAGATGCTTGCCAACTGGAAACATCGGGGTTACATCGAACCTTACGGCGAACCCACCACCGACTTGAAACACCAGCAGTACACCAAGACAGAGGATTACTTGAAGAAGTTTCTCATAACTCAAAAAACATGACAAGAGGACAACGCAACAACAACCCGCTGAACATCCGCCACTCCAATGACAAGTGGCAGGGAGCAGCCACGACACAAACCGACAAGAGTTTTGTGCAATTTGAATCCATGGCCTACGGATACCGTGCCGCCTGGAAGACCCTCGACACGTACTGCCTCACGTTCCGCCGCGAACGCAAGGTGTATAATGTGCGCAACATCATTGCCCGCTGGGCACCACCGTCGGAGAACGATACCGATGCCTACATCCGCACGGTAGTGAAACTGAGCGGATTGGGAGGCAACGAGAACATTCCGCGCCCCAACCGCTACCGAAACTTCGAACGCCTGGAAAAGACCGCCCGACTCATCGCCGCCATGACGTGCGTGGAGTGCGGCATCCGCTGGCACGAGGTGGATTGGGACGCTATCTGGCAAGGTTACGACCTCGCCTGGCCGGGGCGTCGTGTGAAAGGCTTGCAGCAGGAAGCCGCCGCCCGTGAACCCTCCGTGTGGGAATTTCCGCTGGACGAAGACCTGCATCGGGCCATCTTCCCTGAGGCGTGGGACGAGTATAGGGACTGGTGATTCTTACTTGTCATCGTGTCATTCTTTGCCTTGCTCAGGATGACACGATGAAAGTAGGGCCAGTTCTTTTTTATGGAGTTTCTTGCTTATTATTTCTTAAATTAAACGAAAAGCCTTACTTTTGGAGATTATTTGAAACAATAAGAACATCATGAAGATAAATACGAACTATAAACTCCGCGAAGTGGCGGGTGAAACCATTGTGGTAAACCAGGGAACAGCGGGTGCGGACATGACCCGCATCATCTCGCTGAACGCATCGGCCAAGTTGCTGTACGAACGTCTGCAGGGATGTGAGTTCGGGGTGGAAGATGTAGCTAAGGTGCTGGAAGATACTTATGGCATAGGTCATGCACAGGCGATGAAGGATGCAGCCGTATGGGTGGAAGCCTTGCAGAAATGTAAAGTCATCGGATGAGTATGAGAAAGCTACATACACACGAAGCGATGCTTTTTGCTCTACTGAGGGCTTCCTTGCATCAGAAGGAAACGGAAACGTCCTTTTTCAAAGGTGTATCCCCCGAGGACTGGAAGGCGTGTTACCTTTTGGCTTGTCGTCAGGGGGTGATGGCTTTGGCATGGGACGGTGTATGGAAACTCCCTGATGCACTGATGCCTCCCAAGACTTTGAAAATTACTTGGGGAATGGCTGTAGAGGCATACGAAGAGCGCTATGAACGATATTGCAGGACGATTGACGAGCTGACCGAGTATTATATGAGCAAGGGGATTGTGCCCGTCCAACTGAAAGGGGTGGGGCTTTCTGCCTATTATCCCAATCCGATGCACCGCGAGGGTGGCGACATCGATATATTCACTTACTCAAACAAGAAGGATGTACTGACGGATGCAGAAGCCAACCGTTTGGCAGACCAGCTGATGGAGGGACAAGGCATCAAGGTGGATAGGCATTCGCGCAAGCATAGCAACTTTTATTACAAAGGAATCCCCATAGAGAATCACAAGACTTTTGTGGATGTGGAGTGGTACCGGATAGCTCCACAGGTAGATGGCTTGTTGAAAAAGATGTTGGTACCTCAATCTACTTATCTGATGAGGGGAGAAAACAAATGTTTGACTCCGCCTGAATGCTTCAATGTGCTTTTCGTAGCCTTTCATGCGGCCCAACATTATGGATCGGGTTTGGCCTTGCACCACCTGTGCGATTGGGCGATGGTACTGAAGCGATGTGGGGACAGCTTGCCCGACGAATTGACTGACCGGAAGTTCCGTAAGGCGGTGGCTGCATTCACGCTTCTGTGTAACCGTTATTTAGGCTCGGATGGTAAGGAAGACAAGGAAGCCGCAGGATTGGCGGAAGAAATGCTGGAGGAAATTCTCTATCCCAAGTTTGTGATAGGCAGTGTGCCGGTGACGGGCAAATGGAACATCTTGAGTTACAAGTTTCGTCGTTTCCGCTATGTGCATGGGTTGAACAACCAAGTGTTGGAGTGGCCGATGTGGAAACGTGTTTGGGAGAGTGTAGTCAAAAAACTTTGTCATCCTGAAACCATCTTCAAAACCTTTAGTGAATGATATGCTTTTCTTGAAGAGAATATACCGGTTGTTGCTTCCCGAAGAGCGGAAGACTGGAGGAAAGGTGGCTATGACGGTCTTTCTAACAGCGCTGTTGGATTTTGTAGGGCTGGCGGCTTTGTTGCCTGTGCTTTACTATCTGCTGGAAGGTGGCGAGAACCATCGGGCTGCCCTTTGGTTCAGTCTGTTGGCCGTGGGTGTTGTTGTTTTCAAGAGCTTGTTGGTTTTGTCTTTTAACCGTTTTCAGAATCGGTATCTGCTTTCGTTGTATAAACGCTTGAGCTTCTCCCTTTTTTCTTCCTATTACCGTAAGGGGCTGCTTTTTATCCGCGAACAGGGGAGCAATCGTTTGGGGTATGAGGTGAACTATATGTGTTTTGCCTTTAGTCAAAGTATGCTTGCTCCGTTGTTGCGTATGGCGGGCGATGGATTGCTGATTCTGTTGGTTACGGTAGCGTTGCTTGTCTATGATTGGCTCACCGTGCTGGTTCTGTACGGCTCTTTCCTGCCGTTTATGGCGGTGTATGTGTGGGGAGTACGGAAACGGGTAAAAGAGTATGGAGAGCAGGAACAGAAAGCCAGGCGCGAGCAGGCCAAGGTGGTAATGGATACCTTCAGGGGATATACGGAACTGGAAGTAAACGGGGCTTTTTCCACTCGTCAGGAGGCTTTTCTTGAAGGGATGGATAAAGTGAGTCGTAGCCGGGTGAAGCTGGATGCCATAATGCGTCTGCCTTTGTTGTTGTCCGAGCTGTCTGTCATCTTGGGGCTGACTCTTCTCGTGGTATGGGGTAGTGGCGATGTCAAGGTGCTGGTGGGTGTATTTGCGGTAGCCGCTTTCCGTCTGTTGCCGGCTCTGCGTACATTGTTGGCCGGGTGGACACAGGTGCAGAACGTAATGTGTTGCCTTGATGTTTTGGAAGAAGGCTTGAAGGAAGACTTCCCCTCGTCGAGAACGTCTTCGCATACCATTGGTTTCGAGAAGGAAATTCAGGTGCGCAACCTGTCGTATGCCTATCCGGGGGGAGAATGGGTGTTGGATGATTTCAATGCCATCATCCGTAAGGGCGAATATGTAGGTTTCCGGGGATATAGCGGGGTAGGGAAATCGACGTTGTTCAATTTGCTGTTAGGTTTTCTGAAGCCCACGAAGGGGGAAATCCGTATCGATGATACTGTACTGGATGCCGATGTGCAACCTTCCTGGCTCCGCAAGGTAGGGTATGTGCCTCAGGAAGTGTTCATCTTCCACGGAACCTTGGCCGAGAACATTGCTTTGGGGTGCAAGGAGGTGAACCGCGAAAGAATAATGAATGTCCTGCAACAAGTTTGTCTGGACAAATGGTTGTGTACCTTGCCCGATGGAATCGATACGGTATTGGGTGAGTCGGGCGGAAGGCTTTCCGGTGGACAAAAGCAACGCTTGGGCATAGCACGTGCACTCTATAAGGAAATTGATGTCTTGTTGTTGGACGAGGCAACTTCGGCTCTGGACAACGCCACGGAACGCGAAGTGAACGAGACGCTTATTATGTTGAAACGGACGTACGAACAGCTTACCATTCTTTCCATCGCCCATCGCGAAAGTTCGTTGGCTTATTGCGACCGTGTCATTACATTGGAAAATGAATATGAATAGAAAATACCAGATAGCAGGACACTGTTTCGAGGTGTCGGGAGAAAGAATTTGCGAAGCGGTGGCCCACATCGATGGTTTCCGCCTGTTCGAAGTGGAAAATCAGGAAGGCGATTTTGTTTTTCGTGAAGGCGAATGGGCGGATGTTCCGGAAGTGGTCTCTGTGCAATACATCTTTGAGTACGAGGACGTGAAGGGATGTTTCATCCGCACGGCAGATGGTTATCGGTTGAGCTTGAAACCCGCTGATGAGGAGGCTTTTGAAATGTGGTGCCGACAGGGAAGCAAGGAAGTTTTCTTTGCAGGAAACTGGTCGGTACGATTATATCGGTTCGCAATGTGGGTAGGCTTCGGTTTGATGACCTTGCCAAGTGAAACGATTGCGGTTCATAGCAGCTGTATCGTATATAAGGACAAGGCTGTGCTTTTCTTGGGAGAAAGCGGAACCGGAAAGAGTACGCACACCCGATTGTGGCGTGAACACATACCAGGGGCTGTGCTGTTGAATGACGATAGTCCGATGATCCGTATAGAGGAAGGCAAGGTATGGGCGTACGGTAGTGCTTGGAGCGGGAAGACTCCTTGCTATAAAAATGAACGCTATGAATTGAAAGCTTGTGTGCGGCTTTCGCAAGCGCCATCCAATGAAATCCGCAAATTGTCCGTGCTTCAGGCATACGGAGCCTTGCATCCTTCGTGTGCTCCCGAGTTTGCTTACGACAATGCCTTATATGACCAGGTAAGCCGTATCATCAGTGGCATTCTTTCGTCAGTACCGTTCTATCACTTGGCCTGTTTGCCCGATAAGGAAGCCGCTATACTTTCCTGTAAAACCATTTTTGGATGAGTATGATGAAGCAGTTGTCCAATGAACAGTTTTTTGCCTGGGTGGAGGCTGAGATAGCCGAGGGGAATCCCGTCCGTTTCCGCTTGAAAGGGCAGTCGATGTTTCCTTTGTTGCGTAATGGGAAAGACATAGTGGTGCTTCATCCTTGTCGAAAAGAAGAGCTGCGTCCGATGGATGTGGTACTTTTCCGCTATCGGGGTGGACACGTTCTTCATCGTATCCTTGACAAAAAAGGAAATAAGTTTTTGTTGCAAGGAGATGGCTCGTATGTGGCTCGTGAGGAATGTGTGGCGGACGATATGGTGGGGATTGTGCGTACAATAATACGTCCTTCCGGGAAGCAGGTTCGGGTGGATAGTTGGCGATGGCGTTTCCCCAGCCGTTTTTGGCGAAGTTTGGGAGTTTTCCGTTCTCCCATATTACGCCTGTTGCATAGCATATGCGGATAAGCCTTTGCCGAATCGGGAAATTTATGTAACTTTACCCTCCAAATTGCACATTTAATGGATATTAACGAACTGCAACATATCTACGCCGCACACGCCCACACCAAGGTACTCGCGGCACAACTCCAGGACAAGGACGTGAAGACCGTCTTCCTGGCGGGGCTGCACGCATCCGCCGCACCCCTTTTCTTCTCCGCCCACCTGAAGGAGGCGAAGCAAACCACCGTGTTCATCCTGAACGACCTGGAGGAGGCGGGATACTTCTATCACGACCTCACGCAAATATGCGGCGAGGAGCAGGTGCTGTTCTTCCCCTCGTCATACAGACGTGCCATCAAGTACGGACAGAAGGATGCCGCCAACGAAATCCTCCGCACCGAGGTGTTGAGCCGCCTGCAGAAGGACGAGCCGCTGGCCATCGTTACTTATCCCGATGCCATCGCCGAGAAGGTGATGTCGCACGGCGAACTGACCGCCCGCACGCTGAAGGTATCCGTGGGCGAGCATACCGAGGTGGACACCATTATGGACATCCTGGCGGACTTGGGCTTCGAGCGCGTGGACTATGTGTATGAGCCGGGACAGTACGCCCTCCGGGGCAGCATCGTCGATGTGTTCTCGTTCTCCAGCGAATACCCGTACCGCATCGACTTCTTCGGCGACGAGGTGGACAGCATCCGTACCTTTGAGGTGGAGACGCAGCTCAGCCGTGAACGCAAGCAGAGCATCGCCATCGTGCCCGAGCTGAACGTGTCGGGTAGCGGCGATTTCGTGCCGTTCCTGGAGTTCATTCCGAAGGACAGTGTCTTGGCGATGAAGGATTTCTTCTGGGTGAGGGAGCGAATAGATGTGATTCACGAAGAGGCTGTCTCGCCCTTGGCCTTGGCGGCTGATGAGGAACATAAGAAGGAACTGATGAACATTGTCCGCCACTTGACGGACGGCACCGACTTCACGATGCAGGCCATCGGCTTCCGTCGCATCGAGTTCGGCCACAAGCCTACGGGAACCCCGCAGGCCACGCTTACCTTCGATACCGAGGTGCAGCCCATCTTCCACAAGAATTTCGGACTCGTGGCATCGTGCTTCACCGACTTCTTGGAGAAAGGCTACACCCTCTACATCTGCACCGATAGCGAGAAGCAGGCCAAGCGACTGAAGGACATCTTCGAGGAAAGGGGAGACCGAATCACCTTTACTTATGTAAACAAAACCTTACACGAGGGATTCACCGACCACGCCCTGCGGAGCTGCTTCTTCACCGACCATCAGATATTCGACCGCTTCCACAAATATAGCCTCCGGAGTGACCGTGCACGAAGCGGAAAGGTGGCCCTTACGCTGAAGGAACTCAGCCAGTTCGAGCCGGGCGACTATGTGGTACATATCGACCACGGCATCGGCAAGTTTGCGGGCTTGGTGCGTCTGCCCAACGGCGACTCCACACAGGAGGTCATCAAGCTTATC
>JAFQBF010000186.1 GCA_017416735.1 Bacteroidaceae bacterium
ATGACCCTGACTATCCAGAAGAAGGTGAAGCCGGAAGGAGCCAAGCGCCCCAAGCTGGTGGAAGAGGACATGACCTATACATATAATGATATAAAATATACTAAATACTTAATTAGTTTCAAATAATTATGGCCAAGAAAGAAGAAACAATCAGCTTGATTGATACGTTTTCGGAATTTAAGGAAACCAAGAACATCGACCGTACCACCATGGTGAGTGTGCTCGAAGAATCGTTCCGTAGTGTGATTGCGAAAATGTTTG
Source organism: Bacteroidaceae bacterium (assembly GCA_017416735.1). Classification (GTDB taxonomy): domain Bacteria; phylum Bacteroidota; class Bacteroidia; order Bacteroidales; family Bacteroidaceae; genus Phocaeicola. The sequence continues at coordinate 262 of JAFQBF010000186.1, forward strand.
GCACCGATGAGAATTACGACGTGATTGTGAACCCGGACAAGGGCGATTTCGAAATCTATCGTAACCGTGTGGTGGTGGAAGACGAGGAGTTGGAAAACGATAACAGAGAGATTTCGCTCACGGAAGCACGCAAGATTGATGCGTCGTACGAAGTGGGAGAAGAAGTGACCGACGAGGTGATTTTCGCCAAGTTCGGACGTCGTGCCATCTTGAACCTTCGCCAGACATTGGCTTCCAAGATTCTGGAATTGGAAAAGGATAGCCTCTACAATAAGTATATAGATAAGGTAGGCACCATCATTGCTGCCGAGGTTTATCAGATTTGGAAGAAGGAAATCCTCCTTCTCGATGACGAAGGCAATGAACTGCTCCTTCCGAAGACCGAACAGATACCGAGCGATTTCTATCGCAAGGGGGAAACCGTTCGTGCCGTAGTGGCTCGTGTGGACAACAAGAACAACAATCCGAAGATTATCCTGAGCCGTACGTCACCGATGTTCCTCGAACGGTTGCTCGAACAGGAAGTGCCGGAAATCAACGACGGTTTGATTACCATCAAGAAGATTGCACGCATCCCGGGTGAGAGAGCCAAGATTGCCGTGGAAAGCTACGACGACCGTATCGACCCGGTAGGTGCTTGTGTGGGTGTGAAGGGTAGTCGTATCCATGGTATCGTTCGTGAACTCCGCAATGAGAACATCGATGTCATTAACTATACGGCCAACATCCAGTTCTTCATCCAGCGTGCCCTCAGTCCTGCCAAGGTTTCGAGCATCACCATGCACGAGGAAGAAAAGAAGGCGGAAGTATATCTCAAGCCGGAAGAAGTGTCTCTCGCCATCGGTAAGGGTGGTATGAACATCAAGCTCGCCAGCATGCTGACAGAGTATACCATTGATGTATATCGCGAACTGGATGAAAATGTACAGGATGAAGACATCTATCTGGATGAATTCAAGGATGAAATTGATGAGTGGGTCATCAATGCCATCAAGAGCATCGGACTCGATACAGCCAAGGCCGTGCTGAATGCACCGCGCGAAATGCTGATAGAGAAGGCCGACCTGGAAGAAGACACCGTAGACGAGGTGTTGGATATTTTGAGAGCGGAATTTGAAGAGTAATGGATTTTTGATGTATGGCGATTAGACTGAACAAAGTAACCAGAGATTTGAATGTAGGAATAACGACGGTAGTGGAATTCTTGCAGAAGAAGGGGCACCATATTGAGGCTAGCCCCAATGCGAAAATTACCGAAGAACAATATGCGGAGCTTGTGAAGGAGTTCAGTAAGGACAAGAATCTGAAGAAAGAGTCTGAGAAGTTTATTCAGGAACGTCAGAACAAGGACCGGAACAAGCCGACGGTTTCTATCGAAGAAGAACCGAAGAAGGAAGAGGAAATCGACCTCCGTCCGGGTATCAAGTTCAAGCCGGTAGGAAAAATTGACTTGGACAGCCTGAACAAGCGTCCTGCTGCACCGAAGGTGGAAGAACCCGTGAAGGAGGAAGAACCGGAAGTGGTACAGGAACCCGTGAAGGTAGAAGAACCGTCGGTGGAAGAAGTGAAGCCGGAACCGGCACAGGAGGTGCAGGTGGCGCCGGTGCAAGAAGAAGTAGAAACACAAGAAGTACAAATGGAAAAAGAAACTTCTGAAAAAATAAATGTACAGGAAGAGGACGGTGTATTCAAAATCCGTCCAACGGAATTTAAGTCGGGCATCAATGTCTTGGGTAAGATAGACCTCGATGCCTTGAACCAGTCTACCCGTCCGAAGAAGAAGACCAAGGAAGAAAAGCGGAAGGAACGGGACGAAAAGGAAAAGCTTCGTCAGCAACAGCGTCAGCAGATGAAGGATGCCATCATCAAGGAAATCCGCAAGACGGACGACAAGAACAAGGATGGCGATGAAGAAGGCGGAAAAAAGAAGAAACGTAACCGCATCGGCAAGGAGCGTGTAGATATCAATGCTCCGGGTAATCAGGGTGGCGGTCAGCGCAAGGAAAACAAGGATAATCATCCGGGCAAGAACGCCAATGCGCAAGGAAAGCATGGCAAGGATCAGGCTAAGCCAGGCAAGGATCGTTTCAAGAAGCCGGCTCCGAAGGTGGAAGTTAGCGATGAAGACGTAGCAAAGCAGGTAAAGGAAACGTTGGCCCGACTCACCAACAAGACCAAGAACAAGGCTGCCAAGTATCGTAAGGAAAAGCGCGACAATGTGCGCGACCGTATGATGGAGCAGGAAGAAATGGAACAGGAAGAAAGCAAGATCCTGAAGCTGACCGAATTCGTTACCGCTAACGAATTGGCAAACATGATGGATATTCCTGTGACAAAGGTCATCGGTACTTGTATGAGCATCGGTATGATGGTGTCCATCAACCAGCGTCTGGATGCCGAAACCATCAACTTGGTAGCAGAAGAATTCGGCTATCAGACTGAATATGTGAGTGCGGAAGTGTCGCAGGCCATCACCGAAGAGGAAGATGCAGAAGAAGATTTGCAACCGCGTGCTCCGATTGTGACCGTGATGGGTCACGTTGACCATGGTAAGACTTCATTGCTTGACTATATCCGTAAGGCAAACGTCATCGCCGGCGAAGCAGGGGGTATCACCCAGCACATCGGTGCATACAATGTGAAGTTGGAAGATGGTCGTCGTATCACATTCCTCGATACGCCGGGTCACGAAGCGTTTACGGCCATGCGTGCCCGTGGTGCCAAGGTAACGGACATCGTTATCATCATAGTGGCTGCCGACGACAATGTGATGCCTCAGACTAAGGAAGCCATCAACCATGCCATGGCTGCGGGTGTGCCTATTGTCTTTGCCATCAACAAGATTGACAAGCCGGCTGCTAATCCGGACAAGATTAAGGAAGAATTGGCTGCCATGAACTTCCTCGTGGAAGAATGGGGCGGTAAGTATCAGTCACAAGATATCTCGGCCAAGAAGGGTTTGGGCGTAGACGATTTGTTGGAGAAGGTATTGCTCGAAGCGGAAATGTTGGAACTCAAGGCCAATCCGGATAGAAAGGCAACCGGTTCCATCATCGAATCTTCACTCGACAAGGGTCGTGGTTATGTAGCTACTGTCCTGGTGAGCAACGGTACACTCCGTATCGGTGACATTGTTTTGGCAGGTACTTCATATGGTAAGGTGAAGGCGATGTTCAACGAACGTAACCAGCGCATCAAGGAAGCAGGTCCTGCCGAACCGGTATTGATTCTCGGTCTGAACGGTGCTCCGGCTGCAGGTGATACGTTCCACGTGTTCGATACCGACCAGGAAGCCCGTGAAGTGGCCAACAAGCGTGAACAGTTGCAACGCGAACAGGGCTTGCGTACTCAGAAGATGTTGACTTTGGATGAAGTGGGCCGTCGTCTCGCATTGGGTGACTTCCACGAACTGAACATCATCGTGAAGGGTGACGTGGACGGCTCGGTAGAAGCATTGAGCGACTCGTTGATCAAGCTTTCTACTGAACAGATTCAGGTGAACGTTATCCACAAGGGCGTGGGTCAGATTTCAGAATCGGATGTGACCTTGGCTGCTGCTTCAGATGCCATCATCGTCGGTTTCCAGGTACGTCCTTCGGCATCGGCTGGCAAGTTGGCCGAACAGGAAGGTGTGGATATCCGCAAGTACTCAGTCATCTACGATGCTATCGAAGAAGTGAAGGCAGCGATGGAAGGTATGTTGGCTCCGACATTGAAGGAACAGGTAACTGCTACCATCGAAGTGCGTGAAGTATTCAACATCAGCAAGGTGGGTCAGGTAGCCGGTGCCATGGTGAAGACCGGTAAGGTGAAGCGTAGCGACCGTGCCCGCTTGATTCGTGACGGTATCGTGGTATTCACCGGCAACATCAATGCCTTGAAGCGCTTCAAGGACGATG
>JAFQBF010000041.1 GCA_017416735.1 Bacteroidaceae bacterium
CAGCTGGTTAGAATACCTGCCTGTCACGCAGGGGGTCGCGGGTTCGAGTCCCGTCCATACCGCTTCAAGGTCCGTTCGTATATCGGTTAGTACTCAAGATTTTCATTCTTGCAAGGGGGGTTCGATTCCCCCACGGACTACTAATAAGAAAAATAATAAAAGAACAATTTAAAGATTAGTCGAGATGGCAAATCACAAATCATCAATCAAGAGAATCAGACAAGAAGAAAAGAGAAGACTTCACAACAGATACTATGCAAAGACTATGCGTAACGCTGTGAAGAAGCTCCGTAACACTAACGACAAGGCAGAAGCTGCTGCTATGTTCCCAAGTGTACAGAAGATGTTGGACAAGTTGGCAAAGCGCAACCTCATCCACAAGAACAAGGCTTCTAACTTGAAGTCAAAATTGGCTGCTCACATCAGCAAGCTCGCTTAATCCTTAAAAGATTAAGTCAACGATAAGCAAGGTCGAACCTCAAAAAGGTTTGGCCTTTTGTCGTTTTTACGATTTTATATTTGCCAAATTAAAAAAAGGGGATTATTTTCGTAGCGAAAAACAAAAACCGTCATTATGAAAGCAATCACCATACCCACATTAATTTTACTCCTCTTTATCGGCAGCTGCCAATCTGTAAGAAAGGAAGCGCACACAAGCAATGTAGAAACCATCAACATCGAAAAGCCTATCAGCCTATCCATTGAAGAGCTTATCGAAGATTTTGACACCATCCGTCTGGAAGCATCCGACCATTCATTACTGTCCGACATACGCTATATCAGAATAATGAACGACAAACTATATGTTACCGACAAAACAGAATCTTCTGTTTTCATCTTTACGATGGACGGTAAATATATCTCCAAAATCAGCGACCAAGGGCAAGGCCCCAAGGAATATCTAAGAATCTCACGATTGGAGGTTGACCCCTTCAATAGCAGGGTATTGATTACAGATGCTTTTTCCAGGAAATTGCTTATTTACGATGAAGCAGGGAGACAGTCGGAAATCATTCAAGTGGATTTCTTCCCGATGCGTTTTGTGTCCGACAGGTCGCGAAGAAATATGCATTTAAATCCCGGCAGCATCATGCTTGATTTAAGCAGGAACGAAATCCCCAACGCCCACAACATCCTCATTATTGACAGAGAAGGAAATATAAAAGATTCCTTCCTCGAAGACGAAACTCCGCAAAGAATTGACATAACCAATGGAGCCTCCACAAGCTACACGGACAATGGAGAGCTTCTGTATATGCCTATACTTTCCAATATCATTTATCGGATCCACGAGAACGAAGCCATCCCTGAATATGAGCTTAGACCAAGAAACAAATCAATACTTACCGATGAGGACAAGAAAGAGATATTCTATACGTTCGAAAAAGAGAATGTCACTGAATATGAAGATAATGGTTATTTCCTTTCGTTTGGAGGTTTCTTGAAATCAGACGACATTATACTTCTGCCTTCCGGTTGGGATAAGGACCTGCGTACGTTTTACTCAACCAAGTCAAAGAAATCATTCACTTATGAACCCAAAAAGATGAAAGGGAACGAGTATATGCAAGATATATTCTATAATTTCCCTCAAGCGGCAACCGGCGAGACATTCTATATAGGCATTGACCCTGTCTTGATGGAATATGCAACCCCGCAACTACCCGAAGGAAAGCTGAAAACATTCTTCGAGAGCTTTACGGAGGACGACAACCCGTGTATCATCGCCTACCGCATCAACAAAAAGTTATTCGACGTAGAAAAATAACATTTTTATCGTCTTTCCCTCTTTATGTCATTCTTTTTTCGTATCTTTGAACACTAAATCAAGACAACGAAAAAAGATGACTCAAGAGGAAAAGATGAACGGCGGACAGGAATATTCCGCCAGTAACATTCAGGTATTAGAAGGATTGGAAGCAGTGCGCAAACGCCCCGCGATGTACATCGGAGACATCAGCGAAAAGGGTTTGCACCACTTGGTATATGAAGTGGTCGATAACTCCATCGACGAAGCCTTGGCCGGTTACTGCGACCACATCGAAGTATTCATCAACGAAGACAATTCAATCACCGTACAAGATAACGGACGTGGTATTCCTGTCGATTTCCACGAAAAGGAACAAAAATCGGCGCTCGAAGTGGTTATGACCGTACTTCACGCCGGTGGTAAGTTCGACAAAGGTTCATACAAGGTGTCCGGAGGTCTGCACGGGGTAGGTGTATCGTGTGTAAACGCACTCTCTACCCATATGACCACCAACGTATTCCGCAACGGCAAGATTTACCAGCAGGAATACTCTTGCGGCAAGCCTTTGTACTCGGTTAAGGAAATCGGCGAAAGCGACCGTACCGGTACCCGTCAGACATTCTGGCCGGATGCCAGCATCTTCACCACCACTACTTACAAGTACGAAACCCTTCAGAACCGCCTGCGCGAATTGGCTTATCTGAATAAAGGTATCACCATCACGTTGACCGACCTCCGCGACAAGGATGAAGAAGGCAACCCACGCACCGAAACCTTCCACTCGGAAGAAGGCGTAAAGGAGTTCGTGCGTTTCCTCAACAATCAGAACAGCAACACGCCGCTCATCGACGACGTGATTTATCTGAATACCGAAAGACAGGGAGTGCCTATCGAAATCGCCATCATGTACAACACCGGCTATCGTGAAAACCTCTACTCGTATGTGAACAACATCAACACCATCGAAGGGGGTACACACGTGGTAGGTTTCCGCACCGCATTGACCCGTGTATTGAAGAAATATGCCGAAGAAAACAATGCCAAGGCCATCGAAAAGGCAAAGATTGAAATCCAAGGCGAAGACTTCCGCGAAGGTCTTGTGACCGTTATCTCGGTAAAGGTAGCCGAACCTCAGTTCGAAGGCCAGACAAAGACCAAATTGGGTAACAGCGAAATCAGCGGTGCCGTAAACAGTGCCGTAGGTGAAGCTTTGAGCAACTACCTGGAAGAACATCCGAAGGAAGCCAAGCAGATTGTAGATAAGGTAATCTTGGCGGCAACTGCCCGTATCGCTGCCCGCAAGGCACGCGAAACCGTTCAGCGCAAGAGCCCGATGGGTGGTGGCGGTATGCCGGGCAAGTTGGCCGACTGCTCCAGCCGTGTACCGGAAGAATGTGAATTGTTCCTTGTCGAAGGGGACTCTGCGGGTGGTTCGGCCAAGCAAGGACGTAGCCGTGCCACACAGGCCATCCTTCCGTTGAGAGGTAAGATTCTGAACGTGGAAAAGGCGATGTGGCACAAGGCATTCGAAAGCGATGAAGTGAACAATATCATCACCGCTCTTGGTGTACGCTTCGGTGTAGATGGCGACGATGACAGCAAGAAGGCAAACATCGACAAGTTGCGCTACCACAAGGTAATCATCATGACCGATGCCGACGTCGATGGCGCACACATCGACACCCTTATCATGACGCTCTTCTACCGCTATATGCCGGAAATCATCGAAGCCGGTCACTTATACATTGCCAACCCGCCACTTTACAAATGCTCGAAGGGCAAGGTGAGCGAATATTGCTACAATGAAGACGAACGTATGGCGTTCATTGAAAAGTATGCCGACGGCAACGAAGGAGGCATCCATACCCAGCGATACAAAGGTTTGGGTGAAATGAATCCGGAGCAGTTGTGGGAAACGACCATGAATCCGGAAACCCGTATCTTGAAGCAAGTAACCATAGAAAATGCCGCGAATGTGGATTACATCTTCTCTATGCTGATGGGCGATGATGTGGCTCCACGACGCGAATTCATAGAGAAAAACGCAACGTATGCAAATATCGATGCGTAATTTTGTTTCATACTAATTTTTTTAAAATCCATCCTCACATCTTACATTAGAGGTAGTCCCGGGCTGTAAAGTGCGGGACTTTTTTGTCTCTGATGCCTTTATATTTTTCTTTATCCCATCTTTCCCGCCATCTTGTTCGGAAGCTGTTTTCTTCGATGAAATGGGCGTTTTTTACTTTTATGCTTCAATTCCTTATGCGAAACAAGCAAATCTTCCTTATATTTTTGCTCCAATCCGAGTAAATTTCAAAAGAAAATCCTAACTTTGGGAATCAATGAACAAATTAATAAATAAATAGATAGCTATGAAACTCACATTTCGAATAGAGTATCGTACAGCATGGGGCGAAACTATCGGTGTCATACTGAAAGGGCAAGAGAATAATCCCATTATGTTGGGAACAAGTGACGGAATTATTTGGGAAGGTGGAGCCGAAATGCTGGACGCACCTGCAGGCGTTCCTCTAACCTACCGTTACGGTGTATTTATCGACGGACAATGCAGCCGCCGCGAAAGCGGAACGATGGCACACATCTTCTGTCCAAGTAAAAAACGGAACAGCCATTATATCTTAAACGACAGTTGGAAAGACCTTCCCTCGGCTTCACATCTTTACAGCGCTGCCTTTAGCGGCAACTACACGCTGGATACTGTACCCAAAGACAAATGCTCGGGCGAAGGCGATGTAGTATTCCGTGCCCTTTGTCCTTGTTTGCACCACCGCAAGCAGATTTTGGGTATCTGTGGACGCGAAGAAGCGTTGGGCTATTGGACACCGAGCCGATTCGTCCGTATGGAAGAAATTCAAGCCAATGAATGGGTAGCAACCATACCTGCAAACAAATTGACCTTTCCGCTGGAATTCAAGTTTGTAGCGGTGAATGCCGAAAACGGCGATGTGGAAGAATGGGAAGCTGGCGAAAACAGACAGTTGTATATCAATGACTTGCGTAAGGGAGAAATCTTCTTGACTCAAGAAATGGAAGTGAAGTTCGACTCGATGTCGCGCAAGATTGCAGGAACAGCGATTCCTGTATTTTCGCTCCGTAGCGAAGGTAGCTTCGGTGTGGGCGACTTCGGCGACCTGAAGAAGCTGGTCGATTGGGCAGAAAAGACCCATCAACAGGCTGTTCAGATTCTCCCGATTAACGATACAACCATCACCGGTACCTGGATAGACTCCTACCCATACAACAGTATTTCCATTTATGCTTTCCACCCGATGTACATCGACTTGCGCCAGTTGGGCAAGATGAAGGACAAGGAAGCGGCGGCAGCTTTTGAAGAAAAGCGCCTGGAGCTGAACGCTTTGGCTCAAATCGACTATGAAGGTGTGAACAACGCCAAGCGTGAATACATCCGTCTGATGTTCCAACAAACCGGCAAGAAGGTATTGGCATCGGCCGAATTCAAGAAGTTCTTCCAGGATAACAAGCATTGGCTTTTGCCGTATGCTGCATTCTCGCACCTCAGAGATATGTATGGCACACCGGATTTTAGCCAATGGCCTGAACACCAAGTGTATAATGCCAAGGCGATAGCTGCGATGTGTGCACCGGAAAGCGAATGTTACGAAAACATCGCCTACTATTATTACATCCAGTACAACTTGCACATCCAGTTGCTGGAAGCCGGTAATTACGCCCGCCAGAAGGGTATCATCTTCAAGGGAGACATTCCTATCGGTATCAGCCGTAATAGTGTGGAAGCCTGGATTGAACCCTATTACTTCAATATGAACGGACAAGCGGGTGCACCACCCGATGCATTCTCTACCAACGGTCAGAACTGGGGATTCCCAACCTACAACTGGGATGTAATGGAACAGGACAACTACCTGTGGTGGCAGAAGCGTTTCCGCAAGATGGCTGAATATTTCACCGCTTACCGCATTGACCATATCCTCGGATTCTTCCGCATTTGGGAAATTCCGACGCACTCTGTACACGGTTTGCTCGGCCAATTTGTTCCGGCATTGCCGATGGGAGTGGAAGAAATTCAACGTTTCGGCTTGAATTTCCAGAAGGACTTTATGACTACCCCATTTATCAATGAGGACATTTTGAGCAGAATGTTCGGTGAAAAGGCGGATTTTGTGAAGGAAACATTCTTGCAGCATAGCCACGACGACATCTGGGAAATGCGTCCGGAATACGATACCCAACGCAAGGTGGAAGCTTGGTTTGCCGACAAGAAGGACGAAGAGAGCGTGAACATGCGCGAAGGAGTTTATGCACTGATTAGCAACGTCTTGTTCGTGCCCGACCGCAAGAATCCTTCCACTTACCACCCGCGCATCGCCGTTCAGAGCGACTTTATCTTCGAACGCCTGAACGACAGCGAAAAGGAAGCATTCAACCGCCTATACAACCATTATTACTACCAGCGCCACAACCAGTTCTGGTATCACGAAGCTATGAAGAAGCTCCCGATGCTGACTCAGTGTACATCGATGCTCGTCTGCGGTGAAGACCTCGGTATGGTGCCCGACTGTGTACCTTGGGTAATGGAACAGTTGCAGATTCTGAGCTTGGAAATCCAGCGTATGCCGAAGAATCCGCAATATGAGTTCGGTCATTTGTGGGAATACCCGCTGCGCTCGGTATGTACCATTTCTACACACGATATGGCGACCCTCCGTGGCTGGTGGGAAGAAGATCCGGCCTTGACCGCCCGCTACTACAACCAAGTATTGGGCCAATGGGGGGAAGTTCCTGCCATTGCTCCGGGATGGGCTTGCGAAGAGATTGTACGTCAGCATTTGCAATCTCCGTCGTTGCTCTGCATCTTGGCATTCCAGGACTGGTTGTCGATGGATGAAGAGCTCCGTTATCCGGATGCCAATGCCGAACGTATCAACGTACCGGCCAATCCACGCCATTATTGGCGCTACCGTATGCATCTCACATTGGAAGAATTGATGAAGAAGAAAGCTTTCAATGCGAAGATGATTGAAATGATTGATGAAACTGGAAGATATTAATTTATAATGTCACCCAGAGCGAAGCGAAGAATCTCGGTAACATCCACTTGATGGTTCCGAGATTCTTCCTCCCTTCGGTCGTCTGAATGACAAAATAGTAACTACTAATTATCATGAGCAAAATACCCGATTTAAGTTTTTGGAAGCTGTGGAACATCAGCTTCGGATTCTTCGGCGTTCAGATTGCCTACGCACTTCAGAGCGCCAATATCAGCCGTATCTTCTCCACCCTGGGAGCAGACCCGCACGACTTGAGTTATTTCTGGATTCTGCCTCCGTTGGCAGGCATCATTGTCCAACCCATTATCGGTGCGATGAGTGACCGCACATGGACACGCTTCGGCCGACGCATACCTTATTTATTTGTCGGCGCCTTGTTTGCCGTAGCGGTAATGTGTTTGCTGCCCAATGCCGGAAGCTTCGGTATGAGCGTCAGTGCAGCTATGGTGTTCGGTTTGATTTCGTTGATGTTCCTTGATACCTCCATCAATATGGCGATGCAGCCGTTCAAGATGATGGTGGGCGATATGGTGAATGAAAAGCAGAAAGGTCTGGCCTACTCCATCCAGAGCTTCCTTTGTAATGCAGGTAGCTTGGCAGGTTATCTGTTTCCGTTCATCTTTGCAGCCATCGGCATCAGCAACATCGCTCCGAAAGGCGTGATACCCGATTCGGTAATTTATTCCTTCTACATCGGTGCAGTGATTCTGATTCTCTGTGTCATCTATACTTCTGCCAAGGTGAAGGAATATCCGCCGAAACTCTATGCCGAATACCACGGCATCAAGGAGGAGAAGAAGGAAGAAAAGGTGAATATGCTTCAACTCCTTGTCAAGGCTCCGAAAGCTTTCTGGACAGTGGGATTGGTACAATTCTTCTGCTGGGCAGCCTTTATGTTTATGTGGACATACACCAACGGCACAGTAGCCGCCAACGTGTTCGACGCTCCTTCCACACTGAATGCAGCTGGTGCAACGGTGATTGACACCGCTTCCATCCAATACCAAAATGCTGGCGACTGGGTAGGCATCCTGTTTGCCGTACAGGCCGTAGGTTCAGTGATTTGGGCAACCATCATCCCGCAATTCAAGAGTTTGAAGTTGGCTTACGTAGTGAGCTTGCTCCTCGGTGCAGCCGGTTTCATCTCCATCCTGTTCATCCAAGACCAATACATGCTGTTCGTTTCGTTCTTGCTGATTGGTTGTGCATGGGCAGCGATGTTGGCATTGCCGTTCACCATCCTGACCAATGCTTTGAGCGGTAGCCACATGGGTACTTACCTCGGCTTGTTCAACGGTACCATCTGTGTTCCGCAGATTGTAGCCGCATCGTTGGGCGGTCTGGTACTGAAGATGTTCACCACCGAAGGTAATATTCCACCCGAAGTGAATATGTTGGTTCTGGCTGGTGTGTTCCTGATTATCGGTGCTTGTTGCGTGGGCATGATTAAGGAAGGAAAAGGAAAGTAATAAAACGTTTTAAGTGAAATGTCCCGATGTTTGGATTCAAACATCGGGACATTTGTTTTAAGGGAATAATGTACTTGGGGTTAAAGTATATCAATCCCTGCTTCAATTATAAATTCATCACTTCCTGTTCAAAGTTTTCTTTGTTGCCTTTCGCACGGTTTTTCATCCGGCTCCGGTAATTATAGACGGTGGCCAATGAATAACCTAAGAAATGTGCTATGGCATTACTGTCGGTAACTCCAAGGCGAATCAAGGCAAAAATGCGTAATTCAGTAGTCAGCAATTCATTGGATTTCGGATGGACACGTTCCTCTTCCATCAACAAATCATTGAACGACACGATGAAATTGGGGAACAGTTCCAAAAATGATTTGTCGAAATTGTGATAAAAATCCTTACGCTCATCCTTGATGAACTGCTCTGACTTGATGGCCTTGAACAAATCATCGATGCGGGAAGCCATCGCCAACTTCGCCAACGACCGACGATAAGCCTCCAGCTTATCCAAATATGCGACACACAGTTCCAGATAATGGGCAATGTAGGCCTCCTTTACCTTTCCAGTCTGCGCCAATTCTCTATTCACCAAGCGTAGTTGCTCATTGGTTGCACTCAGATTCAATCGCATCAATGACAGTTTCTTATTCCAACGGTAAAGCCACCACACACAGACAATCAGCACCAAGGACAAGAAACTGGCAAAGAAAAGCAAGCCATAGCGAATGGTTCTTCCACGCTCCACCTTCAGTTTATAAGCCTTATCTACAATGGGGAAAAACTCTGTCACTTCACTGAAACGTAAACGGGCATTACAGGCCACTGCATCCTCCATAGAGCAATTCAAATAATTATAAGCACGATCTACATCACCTCTATCATAAAGCAAATAGGCCAACTTCTGTAAAGAAGCATATTCACGAGTACCAAACTTCAAGTCGGCTATGGCTGTCAAAGCCAACCGATGAATCTGATTGTCCACATCCCCTTTCAATCCATATGCTTCCGCCAAGATGTAATTGATAAAAGCCTGCTGCCGCAAATCCGGATTGTTCTCCGAGAGACGATGCAGCATATCCAATGACTTGTCAATTTCTCCTTCCACCATCATTTTCTCAGCTGCCACAATGTCGTGGTCTATCCCTGGTTTTGTAGTCAACATAATGGAATCTCGATAAATATGAGCCTTCTCCTGATACATATTCTCCAGTTCTTTATGAACCAGATAATCGGCAAACCAACCATAATTGGCACGCATCGTCCGATAATAATAACCCAAAAGTTCCGGTGTCAAGATTCCTGGTTTCACTTGCGACAACAGTTGCTCTGCCCAAGAATACATTCCCATCACACCCATTACTTCAGCACGATTGATGATTAGTTCCTGCTCCAGGACCGGTTCGTCAAGAAAAGGCAACAACTCCTGCTTTCTCTCCACGTACGACAAAGCAGAATCGGCCTGATAATGCAGATAAGCAGTGAAAAGTTTGTCACACAATTCATATTTCTGGCGATTGTTCTTGGTATTCTTCAAACGGAGACGCAGCTCAGACAATTCCTTTTCCTTGGGGAGTATATAAGAATCCTTACATTCTATAACTGCATCCAACTCCTTCAACAGCATTTCCAAATCCTGCTGTCCGGCCAACAAGGAGAGCGGAAACAAGCAACAGAGCACAAGCATATTCATTGTTTTAGTATTCATAGTTCAAAGATTGGTTTTTGCAAAGATAAGAAAGTTATGAAAAACAAGAAAATAAAGTCATATATTTTTAGCTATCGTTTATATTTTTATGTCAATTTAGATTTTTCAACCATCTATTTATCAAGTATTTGAGCTTAAAAAACACTTATATTTTCGTTATATAGGGAATATGGAATATCATATCCCGCTAAATTTGCGATGTACAAAAACACGTATTCAATAATTAAATCTTTATATCATGAAAAAAGTAATATTCTTTATGGCACTCTTCGCATTTCTCGGGTTGCACTCCGCAAAGGCAACCGTTGTCAAGAAAGTAGCGCCTACTTTTTGGTGGGCAGGAATGAAGAATCCTGAGCTCCAAATTCTGTTGTATGGTGAAAACATTGCACAGAACGAAGTGAGCATCTCTGCCCAAGGTGTAGAGCTCCGTGATGTGGTGAAGCAGGATAATCCCAACTATCTGTTGCTGTATGTGGATCTCTCGGAAGCTGCTCCACAGACATTCAACATCGCATTGAAGAAAGGTAAGAAAACAACGACTGTTCCGTACGAGTTGAAGCAGCGTCGCCCGGGTTCATCGGAAGTGAAAGGTTTCGATGCAAGCGATGTACTTTACCTTATTATGCCCGACCGATTTGCCAATGGTAATCCGGACAACGACATTGTGCCGGGTATGTTGGAAAACAAAGTCGATAGAAACGAACAATACGGTCGTCACGGAGGTGACTTGAAGGGTATCGAAGACCATTTGGATTATTTGGAAGACCTTGGTGTGACCGCCATTTGGTTGAATCCGACACAGGAAAACGATATGCCGGAAAGTTCGTACCACGGATATGCCATTACCGACTATTTTCAGGTGGACCGTCGTTATGGAACAAACGAAGAATTCCGCCGTATGGTAAACAAAGCTCATGAAAAGGGTTTGAAAGTGGTAATGGATATGATTTTCAATCACTGCGGCAGCCACAACTTCCTTTTCAGCGACAAGCCGTCGAAGGATTGGTTCAATTTCAAGTCGGAATACGTGGGTACCTCTTATAAGACAGCCAGTGTACAGGATGTACACGCATCAGACTATGAATACAAGATAGCAGTCGATGGTTGGTTTACCCAAGCTATGCCGGACTTGAACCAGCGCAACCGTCACGTGGCACGCTTCCTCATCCAAAGCAGTATCTGGTGGATAGAATATGCCGGCATCAACGGTATCCGCCAAGACACCCACCCGTATGCCGATTACGATTTTATGTCACGCTGGTGCAAGGAAGTGAACGACGAATATCCAAACTTCAACATTGTAGGCGAAACTTGGCTGAACAGCAACGTATTGGTATCTTTCTGGCAGAAGGACAGCAAACTCGCCGCTCCTCGCAACTCCAATTTGAAAACCGTGATGGACTTCCCGTTGATGGACCACATGAACAAGGCGTTCGATGAAGAAACCACCGATTGGGGTGGCGGCTTGTATCGTCTGTACGATTACTTGACGCAGGATTTAGTGTATGCCGATCCGATGAATCTGTTGACTTTCCTCGACAATCATGACACTTCGCGTTTCACGACCAACGATGAAAAGGCGCAGAATCTCACTCGCTTCAAGCAAGCCATCACTTTCTTGCTCACAACAAGAGGTATTCCTCAGATATATTATGGAACAGAAATTCTGATGACCGGTGACAAGGGCGAAGGCGATGGTATGCTCCGTAAGGACTTCCCTGGTGGATGGCAAGGTGATGCCCGTAACTGTTTTACCGCAACCGGACGTACTGCCCAGGAACAGGAAGCATTTGAATTCATCAAGAAGATCTTGAACTGGCGTAAGGGAAACGATGTCATCGGCAAGGGTACATTGAAGCACTTCTCCATCAATCAAGGTGTTTATGTGTACGAACGCAAGCATAACGGCAAATCCGTCGTAGTTATTATGAATGGTAACAATAGAGAACAAACGATTGGTTTGGCGCCGTATGCTGAAGTTCTTCCGAAAGCACAAGCCAAGGACATGCTGACAGGAAAAACAGTTTCCTTAGGCAAGGAATTGACTTTGGACAACCGCGAAATTTTGGTTTTGGAATTTTGAAATCCTTTCATTCCATTTATATTTTAGTTTTTTAAAAAAGAAACAAATAGAACTGATTGTCAATTACATAGCTGATTTAACAGGCATATAGGGATTTATATTTTCATTCTTATGGAAAACATCAATCCCAACTGCCGTTAAATTTGTAACAGCGAAAAGAGCTATGGACTTTCCATATCTCCGTAAAATAATTTAATACCATAAATACAATGATTATTAAAAAGATTTCAACTTTTGTAGTATTGCTGCTTTGCATATTCACAGCAAATGCCCAGCAAAAACTGACATCACCTGACGGCAACTTCGAGATGACCTTCAGACTCGATGAAAAAGGTGCACCAGTTTATGACTTGACTTATAAGAACCAACTCGTCATCAAACCCAGTAAGCTCGGTTTGGAATTGAAGAAGGAGGATGCCAACAAGCAAACCGATTTTGAATGGACAGATGAAAAGCCCAATCAAGCAGACTTGGACTTGAAAGCAGACTTATATAACGGTTTCGTTTTGAAGGATGCAAAGACCTCCACCTTCGATGAAACTTGGACTCCAGTATGGGGCGAAGAAAACGCCATCCGCAACCATTACAATGAGTTGGCTGTAACATTGGAACAACCCAAAAACGACCGATATATCATCATCCGTTTCCGCTTGTTCAACGACGGCCTTGGATTCCGCTATGAGTTTCCTCAGCAGCCGAATCTGAATTATTTCGTCATCAAGGAAGAACGCAGCCAGTTCGCCATGACCGGCGACCACAAAGCATTCTGGCTTCCGGGCGACTACGACACACAAGAATACGATTATACAGAGTCACGTTTGTCGGAAATCCGTGGTTTGATGAAGAAAGCCATCACGCCGAACTCTTCACAGACTCCGTTCTCTCCGACAGGCGTTCAGACTTCCCTCTTGATGAAGACCGACAACGGCCTTTATATCAACCTGCACGAAGCTGCCTTGATTGATTATTCTTGTATGCACCTCAACTTGGACGATAAGAATATGGTGTTTGAAAGCTGGTTGACCCCGGATGCAAAGGGCGATAAAGGTTATATGCAAACGCCTTGCCATACTCCATGGCGTACCATCATCGTGACTGATGATGCCCGCAATATGTTGGCATCACGTATGACACTGAACTTGAACGAACCATGCAAGATTGAAGATACATCGTGGATCAAGCCGGTGAAATACATCGGTGTGTGGTGGGATATGATTACAGGCAAAGGTTCCTGGGCATATACTGACGAGGTTCCCAGCGTGAAGCTCGGCGAACTCGACTATACCAAGACCAAGCCGAACGGCAAGCACTCTGCCAACACTGCCAACGTGAAGCGTTACATCGACTTCGCTGCCGAACATGGTTTCGACCAAGTATTGGTGGAAGGATGGAACGAAGGTTGGGAAGACTGGTTCGGCAAGAGCAAGGATTATGTATTCGACTTCGTGACTCCTTATCCTGACTTCGACGTGAAGGAACTGAATGCCTACGCTACATCGAAGGGTGTGAAGCTGATGATGCACCACGAAACATCTTCTTCAGTACGCAACTACGAACGCCATATGGACAAGGCATATCAGTTTATGGTAGATAATGGTTACAACTCGTTGAAAAGCGGTTATGTGGGCGACATGATTCCTCGTGGCGAACACCACTACGGACAATGGTTGAACAACCACTACCTCTACGCCGTGAAGAAAGCAGCCGACTATAAGATTATGGTGAACGCGCACGAAGCGGTCCGTCCGACCGGTATCTGCCGTACTTACCCGAACTTGATTGGCAACGAATCGGCCCGCGGTACGGAATACGAATCATTCGGTGGCAACAACGTGAACCACACCACCATCCTTCCGTTTACCCGCTTGATGGGTGGTCCGATGGACTATACACCGGGTATCTTCGAAACCGACTGCAGCAAGATGGATCCGAACAATACATCCCGCGTACGTTCTACATTGGTTCGCCAGTTGGCTTTGTATGTCACTATGTATAGTCCGCTTCAGATGGCTGCCGACATTCCTGAAAACTACGAACGCTTCATGGATGCCTTCCAGTTCATCAAGGACGTGGCCATCGACTGGGACGAAACCAAGTATTTGGAAGCCGAACCGGGTGACTACCTCACCATCGCCCGCCGCGCCAAGGGTACAGGCGACTGGTACGTAGGCTGTACAGCCGACGAAAACGGTCATCAGACCAAGTTGGCGTTCGACTTCTTGGAACCGGGAAAGAAATACATAGCTACGATATATGCTGATGCCAAGGATGCCAGCTGGGACAAGAATCCGCAGGCATATACCATCACGAAAGGTATCTTGACCAACAAGAGCAAGCTGAACTTGCGTGCGGCCAGTGGTGGTGGTTTTGCCATCAGCATCAAGGAAGTAAAAGATAACAAAGAGACAAAAGGGTTGAAAAGATTGTAAAAGAATAATAAAAGGTTAAAGGATTAGGTTTTAAGCAAAAGTTTTCAATAGGTATTTTAAAGGTTCAGAGTTGAGAGTTATGAGTAATGAGTTCTCCCCAATGGAGCTCATCACTCAAAACTCAAGACTCAATACTCATTTAGACAAATTACTATAAAAAAATAATTTATTAATCAAAATTTAGCGACATGAGAAAACACTTTATGTTTAAAGTCCTTTTAACCCTAGTGGTTGGACTGTTCTTGTCCATTGGCGCATTTGCTCAGCAAATAACCGTCAAAGGAGTTGTGAAAGACACAACGGGCGAACCGGTCACCGGTGCCAACGTTGTGGTAAAAGGTACCCTCAATGGTGTGATTACCGATTTCGACGGTAATTTCCAGTTGAGTGCAAATCAAGGCGACATCATCCAGATTTCGTTTATCGGTTATCAAACTCAGGAACTCCCTGCAGCATCACAGATGAATGTTGTCTTGCAGGAAGACGCTGGACTTTTGGAAGAAGTTGTAGTTATCGGTTATGGTGTAGCCAAGAAAAACGACTTGACCGGTTCTGTTTCGACAGTAAAAGCTGATCAAATCAACAAAGGGATGATCAGTAGCCCTAGTGATTTATTGAGAGGTAAATCTGCCGGTGTTGTTGTAACTAGCGGCAGTGGTCAACCTGGTGCAGCCTCCACCATCCGTATCCGAGGTGGTGCATCTTTGTCTGCAACCAACAATCCTTTGATTGTTATTGACGGTCTGCCTGTAAGCAACGATGCCATCAGTGGTATGTCAGACCCTCTTTCAAGCATCAACCCTAGCGACATCGAATCATTTACCGTACTTAAGGATGCTTCGGCAACAGCAATCTATGGTTCACGCGCATCCAATGGTGTAATTGTCATCACTACCAAGAAAGGATACAAGGGCGGCTCTTCCATTCCACAGCTTAACCTCGACTTCTCTACTTCAATGAGTAATGTAAGCGACTATGTGGACGTTATGGACGCTAACCAATTGCGCCAAACCATCATCAGCCGATATGGTGAAGATTCTGACACATTCCGTGCCCTTGGCAATGCCAACACTGATTGGCAGAAAGAGATTTACCAGACAGCTTTGACCTATGAAACAAACCTCAGTTTGAACGGTAAGTTCTCTTTGGGAGAATCCAACAGTCTTCCTTACCGCCTTTCTGGTGGTTTCCTGAGTCAAGAAGGTGTCTTGAAGACAGACAAGATGAACCGCGGAACCCTTTCATTGAACTTGAACCCTACCTTCTTGGACGAACACCTCACAGTCAACTTGAACGGTAAGGGTACTTATGCAAAAAGCAACTTCGCCAATCAAAGTGCAATCGGTGCAGCCGTACGTATGAACCCGACACTTCCTATCTACAACAATACGGAAGCAGGTCTTCATGGCTATCAGATATGGCGTGACCCTAGTGGTAATGTCAACACCATGGCTACCATGAACCCTATCGCCTTATTGGAAGAAAAAGATGACGAAGGTACAGCCAAGCGTTTCATCGGTAATGCCCAATTCGATTACAAACTTCATGGTTTTGAAGATTTGCGCTTTAATTTGAACCTCGGTTTGGACTTCTCCAAGAGTGAAGGTACAATAGATGTTGCTGAAGGTTCTGAACAATCTTACCACATCCCCGTCCAATCAGGTTCCGGTTCTTATGAAGTATATGATTACATGCGCCGTGACCAGACTTTGGAAGCTTATATGGCCTACGCACACGACTTTGACAAGCACCATGTAGATGCAATGGCCGGTTATTCATGGCAACATTTCTGGAACAGTTCATCATCGTTTGAAACAAAGAAGAACGACCAGACAGCCGTATTGAAAGACAAGACATCAAAGACTGAATATTTCTTGGTTTCATTCTTCGGACGTGCCAACTATACCTTTGCCGACAAGTATATGTTTACATTCACTTTGCGCCGCGATGGTACATCACGTTTCCAAAAGAACAAGTGGGGTACTTTCCCGTCTGTTGCATTGGGATGGAACATCGGCAATGAAGAATTCTTGAAAGACAACCAGACCATTTCGAACATGAAGCTCCGCCTTAGCTGGGGTCAAACCGGTCAGCAAGACTTGAACGCAGGTAATTATCCAACATTGGCTACTTATCATCAAGCACAATTGGGTAGCTACTATCAGTTCGGTGGACAAACCATTATCCCTGTAGCAGCATTAGGTTACAACGCCGACTTGAAATGGGAAACTACGACTACCTGGAATGCCGGTATGGACTTCGGTTTCTTGGACGGACGTATCACCAGTGCCATCGACTTCTATTATCGTAAAACAGAAGACTTGATCAACTACATTCCTGTTTCTGCGTTGTCAAACTTGACCAACTATTTGACGACCAATATCGGTAGCTTGGAAAACACTGGTGTAGAATTCGAAATCAACACCTTCCCTATAGAAACTGAAGACTGGAGTTGGCAAATCGGTGCCAATGTAGCATGGAACAAAAATAAGATTACCAAACTTACTGCTTCACCTAACGATATGAGCGGTATAGAAACCGGCGGCATTTCCGGCGGTGTAGGTAATAACATCCAAATGCACCAAGTAGGTTATCCTGCAAATGCTTTTTATGTGTTTGAACAGGTATATGACAAGGAAGGCAATCCGATTGAAGGTGAATATGTGGATAGAAACGGTAACGGCACTATCGATGCAAACGATAAATACTTCTATCATAAACCTAGCGCAGACATTACATTAGGTTTGAACACTTCCTTGAAATATAAAAATTGGACCTTGGCTGCATCCGCTCATGGAAGTATGGGCAACTGGGTATATGACAACGTGTCTTCAGACGGTGAGCTCTTGAGTGATTTGTGGACCAACAACTTCATCTCTAACAGAATTTCTACAGCACCGAAGACCAACTTTGCCAACAAAGCACAATATCTGTCCGATTACTATGTACGTGACGGTTCATTCTTGAAGATTGACAACATTACTTTGGGCTACAACTTCCCGAAACTCATTCAGACAAAAGACAGAGCATTGGGGCTGAACTTGTACTTCACAGTACAGAATGTATGTACATTCACCAAGTACTCTGGATTGGATCCTGAAGTATTCGGCGGTATCGACAACAATTTGTATCCACGCCCAAGAACATTCACACTGGGTGCTAAACTCAATTTCTAAACCTAAAAAACAAAACAATCATGAAGAATATAAAGAACTATATCAGTACCTTTGCGTTGGCGGTAGGTTTGTCTTTCAGTTCTTGCGTCAATGACTTGGATGTAACTCCCATTGATCCGAACATGAACACTTCTGACAAAGCCTTGACAACAGCAGAAGATTTCAAATCCTTCTTGGCCCAATGCTATGTAGGATTTTCAACCAGCGGTTATCTTGGTCCTAACGGTGACCCAAGCATCTCCGGCCTTGACGGTGGTTTCAGCCAATATTTCCGTGGATTGTTCCATTTGAACGAATATACTACCGATGAAACTGTTATCGGCTGGAACGACCAGACCATCAAGGACCTCCATGGATTGTCATGGACGAGTACCGACGTGTTTGTAGCTTCCCTTTATTACCGTATTTTCTACCAAATCTCCATGTGCAACGAGTTCCTTCGTCAAGCCAATACCACTTCTGTAAGTGTGCCTGACATGGAAGCATACAAGGCAGAAGTCCGTACATTACGTGCCATTTGCTATCTGCATGCCATCGACATGTACGGTAATGTACCTTTTGCTGACGAGACAGCCTCTGTGGGTGCTGAAAACCCGGAACGCATCACTCGTGCAGAATTGTTCACTTGGTTGGAAACAGAGTTGAAAGACATCATCGACAACAGCGCATTGGCCAATGCACGCCAAAATGAATACGGCCGCATCGATAAGGGTGCAGCCAAGATGATTCTTGCCAAGCTCTATTTGAATGCAGAAGTATATACAGGTGCATCCAAGTGGGACGAATGTGCCAAGGTATGTAAGTCTATCATCGCAGATGGATACACTCTGCATCCCGATTACCAGGAACTTTTCTTGGCAGACAACGACAAGTGTACAGACGAAATCATCTTCGCTTTCCAACAAGACGGTGTTGACACACAGAGTTATGGTGTAACCAATTTCATCATCTTTGCTTCTACAGGTGGTACAATGGACCCTGCCGCTATCGGTATCAGCTCTGGTTGGGGCGGTATCCGTACAACTCCAGAATTCTATGACTCTTTCCAAGCTGGAGATAAGCGTAGCTTGTTCCATACAGACGGACAGAACAAGGAAATCAACGACATCAGCGTCTTCACCGACGGTTATGCTTTCATGAAGTTCAAGAACATCAACAGCGACGGTACTCCGGGTAAAGCTAATGGTTTTGTCGATACAGACTTCCCTATCTTCCGCTATGCAGACGTATTGCTGATGTTGGCCGAATGTGGTTTGCACAATTCATCTGAGGTATCTGAAGAACAAGGATTGGCTTACTTGAACCAAGTACGTGAACGTGCTGGCCTGGCGGCTCAAAAAAGCTATACAGCCAACGACGTACTCCGCGAACGTGGTTGCGAATTGTATTTGGAATGCTGGCGTCGTTCAGACCTCGTGCGCTTCGACAAGTTCACCACTGCCGACTATCTCTGGTCATGGAAGGGTGGCGTACAGGAAGGCAAGGCTGTAGGTAGCCACATGAACCTGTTCCCGATTCCTGACAAGGATTTGAACAGCAACGATAAGTTGGAACAAAACCCTGGTTATTAATTTTCACTTCTAAAAGAAACTGACATGAAAAAGTTCAACATATTGGCATCCTTGCTGATGGGACTTGCTGTTTTCACAGCTTGTGAAGATCAAGACAATAGTCCAATGCTGCAGGAGCCCACATCATTTACCCTCAATACACCGGCATACGTCAACTCGGTGTATGATTTGGAAAACTCCACTTCTGTGGAACTGACTTGTTCACAACCGGAATACGGATTTACCGCCGCCACTACTTATGCCGTAGAAGTATCACTGAACGGTGAATGGGGCGAAGGAAACTCAATCGTATTGGGTACTACTTATACAACAGCCAAGATGGGAGTGGATGCAGCCGAGCTGGCTGCCGCATTGACCACATTGGCCAATAAAGATGAAGCTGATTTTCCATTTACAACAGGAGTACATATCCGTTTGAAAGCGGCATTGACTGAAAGTGGAAAGGGTGAAGTATATTCAAATACCATTACTCTTCCTAACGTACGTCTGCACTATGCACTTCCACCGGTACTTCTTCCTGAAGACATGTACGTTATCGGAAGTATCTGCGACTGGAACTGGGGCAACTCTCTCCCTATGGTACCTACTTACGACAACGATGGCACTTTCTGGCGTTTGGTTTACATCCCTGCAGGCGGAGAACTGAAGTTCAACAGCATCAAGGAATGGAATGGTGGCGAATTCGGTGCATCAGCTACATTGAACGACAATGCCAACGCCGGTTTGAGCGGTGACGGCAACATCGTTGTAGCCAATGGCGGATGGTATCTGTTGGTTGTACATACAGCCGTAGAAGGTAGAAACTATGCATACACCGTAGATTTCAATGAACCGAACGTTTACTTGATGGGTAGCAATGCACCGGTGAACGACTGGAGCATCAACGAAGCCAACTTGTTTACAGTTCCTGCCGATGCAGAGGGTGACTTCGTTTCACCAGCTTTTGCATACGACACTGATGGCGACGGCGGTATCCGCGCATGTGTAAGCATCGATGGTTACGACTGGTGGAAGACAGAATTCATGGTATTCGGCAACGAACTGAAATACCGTGCTACAGGCGGTGACCAAGAACGCGTTAATGGTACTAAGGGACAAGTTCTTCACATCAACTTTACCAATGGTACCGGTTCCATTCAATAACCTTTAAATCATAAATGTAATGAAAAAATTATTCTATACACTCATTGCTTCACTTCCCTTCTTCACATCATGTGAAGAAGCGGATTTCGGAGTGAAAGCTGCCGACCCACAAAGTTGGGAACAAGAAGAAGCTATCACATTGCCGGGATTGACCATCAGTCCTCTTCCGACAATATCTTACAATCAGATTATTGACTCTGTAACTATCTTTAATCTTTCTTTAAACGGAACATTGCCAGAAGGAGCTATATTGGACAACTTCCGCGTTGATTTAGTCGCAGACAACGGAAAGCAACAGACATTGAACACATCTATTACAGGTAAAGTCCTGACAGCTGATTTGCAAACTGTCATCGAAGAACTTTATGGGAAAAGACCTATTGACCGTTCATTCAATGCAACCGTATATGCCAATGTCATGGTGAACGGACAAGCATCATTGGTAAAGGGTGAAACAATCGTAAAAGCGATTCCGGTAGCTCCAATCATTGAAAGTGCTTACTATCTGGTAGGTACTCCTAATGGTTGGGACTGGACGAACGGAGATTATCAATTCAGCCATAGTGGTAAAGACGTGTACGATGACCCTATATTTACCTTGACTTTCACCGCACCTGTAGATGAAAAAACCGGTAATCGTGTGGACTGTTGGTTCAAAATCAATCCGCAATCAGCTTTCGAAGCAGGTGCAGAAATCAACACTACATTAGGCAGTGAAACAGACGGTTCTACAGAGTTGGAAGGAACACTGATTTCAAAGGGCGAAACAAGTTGCGGCGCTATCAATATGCCGGCATCAGACGGCGCCAAGTTCTACAGAATTACATTGAATATGATGGATGACACATATAAAGTGGAAATTCTAAACCATCAGGAATTCATTTATGAAATCGGTAACAATAATGGTTGGAGTACTACCTATGCATTGCATAGCCCTGCATCAGACGGTATCTATCATGGTGCAATGTTCTTGAAATCCGGCTTCAAGTTCCGCTCAAATGCCAACGATTGGAATGGTAGCGGCAATTGGGGTTTGGACGCCGATGGTACAGAAGGTAAACTCATCAGCGATGGAGGTTCCAAGGACATCCCCCTTACCGAAGATGGTTTCTACAAAATTACCGTAGATCTCAACAAGATGGAATATACTTTGGCTAAGTTTGAAAAGTTAGGTATCATTGGAGACGGTCAACCTG
Organism: Bacteroidaceae bacterium; assembly: GCA_017416735.1. Lineage (GTDB taxonomy): Bacteria > Bacteroidota > Bacteroidia > Bacteroidales > Bacteroidaceae > Phocaeicola. The sequence goes on from JAFQBF010000041.1 coordinate 21,577, forward strand.
GTGGATGGGACACTGATACCGAACTGACATACGATGATACTGAAAAATGCTGGAAGGCCATAGGCGTAGAACTTACAGGTGGCAAGTCTATCAAGTTCCGCACTGTAGGTGATTGGAATACCGTGAACATTGGTGGTGCAAGCCTCGACAAGCTGATTTTCAACAGCAACGACAACATTCCTGTTGCCGAAAGTGGTACATTTACCGTTAAGCTATTCCTTGAAACAGCTGGTCAGCCATACGCAACACTGACTAAAGAATAACATACATTGGTTTTAAGGGGAAAGGAGGAGTTTGCTTGATGCAAGCCCCTCCTTTTTTATCATTCATCACCAACCAACCTGCACTCCATCACTTGTGTCATACAGCCTGACGTTCAACACGTTGAAGTGCCACATCCCGTAACACCACCTGATAATAGTTACCGTGGTTGGTGTGCTTGTGCTTCAAGCCCAATCCTTGCAGGCGGTGGCTGAATTGCTTGGCCGTAAGACCTCGCAGGGCGGACGGATTGCGCTTCGTCATCACCTGAAACATCTGTGCAGCCGTAAACCATCGACCTTCTTCTTCGTCCTCCGGCGCACGGAAACAGGAGAAGAACACATCTTCCAACAACGACTGGCGATAGAAACGCTTGTTCCTCAACTGAAATTCCCTCTCCTCCTCCTTGGTCAGATGGTCACGCTCACCGCTGGCCAATTCGTGCTTCAGTTGGGCATACAGTTGCTTATGCTCCAGGGCCTCATCGGAAATGTATCGCTTCACCTCCACGCAAAGGAAACGACGGCTACCCGTCACGTCGCACAAAATCTGTCGGCTGTTGGTCGTGCCGATGAACGATGCCAAGCGAGGCTCGGTGACATAGCCCAGTCGCTTGCCGCGATAGATGGGTACCGTCAGCATCTGAAGCAGATTCTTCAAGTCGGGCTGACGTTTTTCGCTGATTTTGTCGAATTCATCGAGGTTTATCAAGCCCTTGTTCACCAGTTTCTTCTCGGGCGAAGTGCCGGGCGAGAGGTTCAGATTGTCGAGATAGTAACCTCGAAGCGAATCGGGAAGGAGCTGACGGCAGAACGTGCTCTTGCCCAATCCCTGTTCACCGCTGATGAGGATGGGCATCAGCGCATTGGCATGGCATCGCTCCTTGCCCATCCATTGGGAAGCCATGGCACGAAGCCAATAACGGCCTCCACGCAACCACATTTCATCATCCGAAACACGTCTCAAGAGTGGTGTCACCCGGTCCTTTCCATCCCAGTAGGGAAGCTCACTCATATAAAGATGGAAAGGATTGAAACTCTCCACCTTGTTGGACAAGACCAAGGTAGGCACCATACTGTTCCAACAGGCGATGCCTTCCAGTCGAGCGTCCACTATCATCCCGTTCATCTCACGCTCGTCGATGGGGCGGAACGGCTTGCCTACGGCTTCCTTTTCACGATATTCCGTCACGCCCGTCAAGCGGTTGTAGCGGAAATCGAATCGCTTGTTGAGGAAGTTCTTCAACCGCTTGGTGGACTGCACCGGCTTTTCCTCATTGCTCACTACTTGCTTCTTTTCTTCTCCCTGGAGCATCTTGCCCCACCATCCCAGGATGGATTTCCAGTCAATAGCTTTCATCATACGATATGGATTTTGATTTTTGAAAGCACAAATATATACTCATTGTACCCCGATTTGCCAATTTCCCGGCCAAAAACTTTCCGAAAACGCGTCTGTGAGGAAGCTCTTGACATATTAGCCGGAAGCTCTTGACGAATTAGCCTGTTCGTGCTTTCGCATTAACCGTTCCACATATTGTGGAGAATACTTTCCACATATCGTGGAACGACCTTGCCACATAGTATGGAACGCTCCTGCCACAATATGTGGAACGGATAATTCCTCTGCATCTTCCGGTTAGTTCTTCTAAAGGTTATGACCAATACGGCAGGAGTTTATTTTTAGTGTTTATCGCTTGATAGATTGAAGGGAAAATGATATAGTTTACAGTCCTACAAGCATAAACTTGCAAATTTCTTCTTGTATTTAATCACATTTTATTAATTTTGCATATAACTTAGTTTAAATGAAGACGGTAGAAAAATCTAAAATAGTCAAGTCTAAATATGGGAACCAATTATAACCAAATAGTATCACTGATTTGGAATATAGCAGATGATGTTCTGCGCGATGTGTTTCTTCGTGGTCAATATCGCGATGTGATATTGCCTATGGTAGTATTACGACGTTTGGATGCTTTGTTGGAGCCTACTAAAGTAAAGGTAGAGGAAGAGCTACAACAACAGAAAGAAATGGAGTTGGATGAAATGGATGAAGAAGTATTGAAAGATATTACCGGACTTAGCTATTTCAATACCAGCAAATGGACATTGAACCGATTGAAATCAACAGCTTCCGACAATAATGATATATTGTATGACAACTTTGTGGAGTATCTCAATGGTTATAGTGAGAATGTGCGTGATGTGCTGAAGAATTTCGAATATTATGCCAAAGCACGTAAGCTGGCAGACAATGATCGCTTGTTGTCCATCATAGAACGAATTACCGACCCTCAAATCAATTTGACAAACCAAGACCAAAAAGACCCTGATGGATTACCTTTACCTGCATTGACTAATGTAGGAATGGGAACTGTTTTCGAAGAGTTGCTCCGTCGATTCAACGAGGAAAATAACGAAGAAGCAGGTGAACACTTTACACCGCGTGATGCCATTTCGTTATTGGCTCGTGTATTGTTTGAGCCAGTGAAAGATAACCTCCCTAAAATTATCACTTTACACGACCCTGCCGAAGGTTCAGGTGGCATGTTAACCGAAGGACGCGAATACCTTCTTGATATTGGTGTCCGTCCAAATGCTATATTGCTATCAGGAACTGAAATAAACCCGGAAACTTATGCTATCTGTAAATCAGATTTGATTATTAAAGGCGTTGACCCAAGTGGTATGCACCGGGGCAATACCATAACAGAAGACTATTTTCAAGGGCAGTCTTTTGGTTACCAACTTACCAATCCTCCATACGGGAAGTCATGGAAGGAGGACAAGAAAAAGATATACCATGAAAAGACCTTGCTGGACAAACGTTTTGAATTACCGATAACTAATTTCGCCGGTGAAACAGAAATATTGGATTCGACTCCCAGAACGTCCGACGGACAATTGCTTTTCATGTTGGAAGAAGTCGATAAGATGAAGCCTTTGGAACTACAACCGCAAGGCAGTCGGGTAGCATCCATCCACAATGGTTCTTCGCTTTTTACGGGTGATGCAGGAAGTGGAGAAAGCAACATCCGTCGCTACGTTGTGGAAAACGATTTGGTGGATGCCATTATCCAATTACCCAACAATATCTTCTACAATACCGGCATTACTACTTATGTCTGGATTCTCACCAATAAGAAAACAGAGAATCGCAAGGGAAAGATTCAATTGATCGATGCTTCCCAAGCTTTCGAAAAGCTCCGTAAGAACCAAGGTTCGCGTAACTGTACGATAACTCCCGCTTATCAAGATGCAATCTTGAAAACCTATATGGACTTTATAGAAAAGGAAGCGGATGTCGACAAGGTGGCTTCAAAGATATTCGATGGAGATGACTTCCGATATTATAGCGTGACCATTGAACGTCCATTACGCTTGCGTAGTCAGTTCAATGCATTGAAGATAGACGAGTTGCTTTATGACAAAACGAACTTGAATAGCAGTAAGTGGCTTTATCAGACTTATGGAAAGCGAGTGTTTGAAGGCATTGACGATGAAATGCTTTCGATCAAGGAATACTTTAACGACAATGACATCAAGATGACAGACAAGAAATTGAACAAGCTCATTTCTGTCAAGGAATGGAAAGCACGTCTTGATTTGATGAATGCCGCCAAGCTATTAATGAAGGTAGTAGGAACAGACGTATATTGGGACTATAATGTCTTTGCAAAGAAAGTCAATAAAGCAGCAAAAGAGTTAAAGCTCAATGTTTCTGCCGCTAATTTGAAAACAATTGCCCGTGCCATGTCCGAAACAGACTCCAAGGCCAATCCTGTCATCAAGAAAGAGCATAAGTTAAATAGTAAGGATATAGAAATGCTGATGGATGTATATGGCATTGACCGCTCTTTGTTTGCTGATTATGGATATTATGTTTCAGGGGAAAATGGATATGTGGAATACGAGGCAGATAGTGACCTTCGTGATACAGAGAAGATTCCGGTAAAAGAAGATATATACGAATACTTCCAACGTGAAGTATGCCCTTATGTGGAAGATGCCTGGATTAATCTTCCTTCCACGAAGATTGGTTGCGAAATATCTTTCAACAAGTATTTCTATAAGCCAGTGCCTCTTCGTTCACTTGAAGAAAATGAGCGTGACATTCTGGAACTCGACCGAGAGAGCCAAGGTTTCATTCAGTCACTCTTTAAATTGATGTAACGTGTATGGAAAAGAATATCGCACCACAATCGGAACATTTGTTTCAAGATGCTTGTGCCATAATAGAACAAGCAAGAGCCTTAGCTTTTAAAGCTATAAACGATACGCTGATTAAGCGCAATTGGCTTTTGGGAATGCGTATTCAGCATGAAGTGTTGAAAGACCAACGGGCTGAATATGGCGAGCAGGTTGTGAAAAACTTGGCAAAGGAGTTAACCGAATTATTTGGCAGTGGCTATTCTCGTAACAACCTTTATAGATTTATTTCTTTTCACAAGTCCTTTCCCTGTATGTTTCAATCTGTTGATGGCAAGTTTGACATTGTCCCATCAGTGATGGGACAATCTGAAAAAGTTTCAGCAGCGATGGGACTATTTCAAGAGACAGACATTTATAGCAACATAATTCCTTTGCACCCTTTAAGGCTTTCGTGGACACATTACAGCATTATCTTACAGGAAAGCAATGCCAATGCACGTGCATGGTACGAGCAAGAAGCGGCCAATGAAATGTGGAGTACCCGTACATTACAGCGCAATGTGTCATCTCAATACTATCATCGATTGCTTTTGTCACAAGACAAGACAATAGTACGCGATGAAATGAAAGCGTTGACAGCTCCATTGCAAGACAAATTGGAGTTTATGAAAAATCCTGTAATTGCTGAATTTTTAGGTTTTAAGAACAATACCAACTATACGGAAAGTAACTTGGAACAGAGCATCATAGACCATCTGATTCCATTCCTTATGGAACTCGGGAAAGGCTTTGCTTTTGTTGACCGGCAGAAACATATACACACCGAAAAGGAAGATTACTATATCGACCTCGTGTTCTACAACTATCATCTTCGCTGCTTTGTTCTCATCGACCTGAAGACAAGCAAATTGCGATATCAGGATGTCGGCCAGATGGATATGTATGTAAAGATGTACGATGAATTGGTTCGTCCCGACGGACACAATCCAACCATAGGCATGCTGCTTTGTGCGGAGACTGATGAAGATGTGGCCCACTACTCGGTTCTGAACGGGAATGACCAACTTTTTGCAGCCAAATACCTCACCTATATGCCTACACAAGAGGAATTGCGCCGTGAGATTGAAAACCAAAAGGAATTTTTCCGTTTGCAACAGAAAGGAGAATAATCGTATGCAACAATATAGTGAATATAAGGCTAGTGGAGTACAATGGCTGGGGGAGATTCCGAGTCATTGGGAGGTAAAACGGTTAGGCAAAATTTGCAAGTTTAGTAAAGGATTACAATTTACAAAGACAGATTTGGTTAACCAAGGTATTGCAGTAGTAAGTTATGGACAAGTCCATGCAAAATATAATAAAAGAACACACTTAAGCGACGATTTGATACGTTTTATCCCATCAGATTTTAGAGGAAAGAATGAAAAAGCTAAAGTTGAAATAGGGGATTTTATTGTTGCAGACACATCTGAGGATATTGAAGGATGTGGGAATATGGCATTTAATGATTGTATAGAAGGATTATATGGAGGTTCTCATACTATTTTAATAAAGGAATTGCAAATAGCTTGTAAAAAGTATCTGTCGTATTTTTTTAATTGCACACAATGGAGATCACAAATCAGAAGTCTCGTTAATGGTGTAAAAGTATATACCATTAATCGAGATATATTAAAACAATCTAATGTAATTTGTCCTTCGAAAGAAGAACAAAAAAACATCGTAAATTATCTTGATATAGTTACATCGAATATAGACAAAGCAATAACTCAACAACAAAAAATGATAGACTTGCTTAACGAACGTAAGCAAATCATCATCAATAATGCTGTAACCAAAGGCCTTGAGCCCAATGTTAAGATGAAAGATAGTGGCGTGGAATGGATTGGGAAGATACCGGTACATTGGAAGGTTAGAAAATTAAAATTCTTATTGGTAACGACTTTACAATATGGTGCAAATGAAAGTGCAGAAAGTGACGATGAATCATATCCACGATATATAAGAATAACTGACATTGATGAAGAAGGTCATCTGAAACCAGAGACTTTTCGCTCACTTTTACCCTCTAAAGCGGAACCATATTTATTAAAGAAGGGCGATATACTGTTTGCAAGAAGTGGTGCGACAGCCGGAAAAACATATCTTTTTAAAGAGGATTTCAAAGCTTGTTTCGCAGGGTATCTTATAAGAGCAAAGCTAAAAGAGATTTTGGCACCTGAATATTTGAATTATTATACAAAATCCGGGATTTATGACAGTTGGAAAAAGAGTATTTTTATACAAGCGACTATACCTAATATTGGAGCAGACAAATATGCAAATTTACATATTACTTTACCCCCAAAAGATGACCAACATTACATAGTGCAACATCTTAATATGGAAGTCGGCAAAATAAATCAAATTATAAAGAAATGCAATCAACAGATTTCCCTTCTTCAAGAGCGGAAACAGATAATTATTAATGATGTAGTGACTGGAAAAGTTAAAGTTGTATAAGTATGGATAATACGTATTATATATTAGCAAAAGAACAAATATGCGTTAATCGTTTACATGTTTGCACATGGGAGTTTCCAGATGAATCGTCATACATAGAATTTGGGATGGAATTTCCGAATGAAAGTTTCATAAAGGATTCTATTACATTATATTTGGCTACTTCCTTTATTAAGAAGAATGATTCTGTTTCTTGCTTGTTGAAAAATTTATCAGATAGGGATAATGGGCGTTTCATTTTTAATGATGTTGTTAGTGGAATTGATAATGTTGGAGAAGATTCTAGAGATGGAAGTATTTTGAAATTTGAAAAGAGGGACAAGCTCACCATACTTCCATGTGATATAAAAGTTAATGATGGATTTATTTCCTTTGAAGTAAAAAAGCCTAATAGGTATGAGGGAAATCTATATTTCCGAGTTCTTATTAAACTTAGAAAAGGTACGATTGCGATTAAGAAGAGTGGTATAGCTCAAACAAGCTATATCTATGACTTTAAAATCAATGAAACACGTAATCTTCCTCAGAATATATATGATTTAAAGAAAAATAAAGGTCTGGAACTATGTAAAATAGAGAACGTATTTTGTTTGCACGCTGTTCCTGATAATTTTGTTTTTAGTTTTATTGATTCTTCAAAGCTGAAAAACATAAGAAAATTAGAAACTTTGGCTTTTCAACGATATTTACCAGATGTTAGAGGTCTCAGTAAAGACTGTTATAACATTATGTTTTTAAAAGATGGGAAAAAGGACAGTTATTCCTTTTTTTCAATGTGTACAGAAGAGACTATTGGTTCAAAACAAATTGCATTAGCCATTGGGATGAATATCTTATGTAGTCTTTTATTCGCATTTTCTTCTTTACGCTTCGTTAAAGTCCCTTCGATTGAGTGGTATTATCAAGTTCCATGGGAATATTGGGTAGCATTGGGAATATTATTATTTCTGATTCTTTATTTATTTACACCATTAAAAAGGAAATTATAAGAGATGAAAGCATTATTAGACACAAATATCATCATTCACAGAGAAGCTAACAAAATTGTTTCTCAGGATATTGGCATCCTTTATCGTTGGTTAGATAGAGGAAAATACACAAAATGTATTCACTCTGCAACTATTGAAGAAATAAAAAAGAATCCTAAAAAAGAAACGGTTGAATTATTCTTGGTTAAATTAGATAGTTATGAAATCGTAGAAATACCTTCACCGCTTCAAGAAGAAGTCCAAATCATTTCAGAACGATATGATAAAACGGAAAATGATAAAATCGATTCTATTTTATTGAATGAGGTTTTCGCCGAAAGAGTAGACATTCTGATAACTGAAGACAAGAAAATTCATAAGAAAGCTTTAGAATTAGGTATTCAAGATAAAGTATTTTCTATTGATTCATTTTTAGAAAAAACCTTTGCAGAGCATCCTGAACTTGTAAACTATAAAGTATTGAATGTTCAGAAATTAAAATTTGGAAAGATTAATCTGAATGACACCTTTTTTGACAGTCTGAAAGAAGATTATGTGGGCTTTGATAAATGGTTCGTGAAAAAATATGACGAAGAGGCATATATTACCATTAACTCTAACAATGGTATGTTATTGTCTTTCCTATATCTTAAAGTAGAGGATGAAAATGAGAATTACTCAAATATCACTCCATTATTACCGCCTAAACGACGTTTGAAGGTTGGTACATTTAAGGTTATCAGCAATGGATTTCGATTAGGAGAGCGGTTTGTTAAAATTATTTTTGACAATGCTCTTAAAAATCATGTTCAAGAAATATATGTGACTATTTATGATAAGCGTCCGGAACAACATCGACTTATTGACCTATTAGAACAATGGGGCTTTATTCTATGGGGAACAAAAGGAGAAGAGTTAGTTTATATTAGAGATTTTTCTCCTAAATTTGATACAGAGAACTTAAAAGCTTGCTTCCCTTATATTTCAAAAGGAAAGAACGCATATATAGTTCCAATATACCCAGAATATCATACAGAGCTTCTTCCTGATTCTATTCTGAATACAGAATCGCCAGAAGAATTTATTGAAGATTTTCCTCATCGGAATTGCATCAATAAAGTATATGTTTCAAGAGCGATAGAACCATATCCTAATGCAGGAGATATTTTAATCTTTTACCGAACGGGAGGCTATTATAAAAGTGTTGTTACGACAATTGGTGAAGTTCAGGAAATAAAATTTGATTTTAAAGACGAAGATGAATTTATACTTTATTGTCGTAAAAAGACAGTTTATCCAGAACAAGCATTGCGGGATATGTGGAGATATTCCAACATAAGACCATTTGTTGTGAGCTTCTTGTATGTATACTCCTTCCCTCATAGAATAAACATGAAGGAATTAATAGATTTAAAAGTCTTGTTAGGAGTAAATGATGCTCCGCGTGGATTTAAGCTCATAACCAAAGAACAATTTGAAATTATTTTAAGAGAAACAAAAAGCGATGAAAGTTTTATTGTCGATTAAACCAGAATTTGTAGAAAAAATATTTGCCGGAACCAAAAAATACGAGTTCCGTAAAGCTTTATTTAAAAGGGATGACGTAACCAAAGTAGTAATTTACGCATCATCTCCAATAAAACGTGTTGTTGGAGAATTTACAATTGAAAGCATCTTATCAGACGATGTAAATACGATATGGGAACAAACGAAAAAAGATTCTGGAATTACCAAGGACTTCTATAATTCGTATTTTGATAAAAAACAGCGGGCAAATGCGATAAAGATTGGGCATTTAACTAAATACGAAAAAGCAAGATTTTTGTCTGATTATAATATCAATCAGGCGCCTCAATCATTTTGTTATATTTTAGAATAAAAGATTATGAATTTCAGCAAGACCAACGAACAAGCTTTCGAAGCCTTGATAGAAAAGGCACTCATAGGTACTACACGCGAAGAACGTGAGAATGCAGGGCAAACCGATGTAAATGCTCAGCAGCCTAATGAACATCAATATTATTGGGGGATACCCAAGGATATGGATAAGAAATTTGCGTTGGACTTGCGTCGTTTATGGGCTTTTTTAGAATCTACACAACAAGAAGAACTTGATAAATATGCAGGCTCAGACTTTAAAGAAGAAGTAGCCAGACAAATAGCCAAGACTATCGAGACTTTCGGGGTAATACAAGTCTTAAAAAATCCGATAGAGATACAAAACATAAAACTTACATTATTCTACCCGAAACCATCGGAAGCGGATAGCAAAGCTTCGTGGGAGAAATACAAACAAAACCAATTTTCGCTGACTCGACAACAGACTTTCTCGAAATTGCATCCAGGAGAAGAATTGGATATGGTATTGTATGTGAATGGGATTCCTCTTTTCACCTTTGAACTGAAGAATCCATGGACACATCAGACGGCTCGAAAGGATGGTATAGACCAATATAAGTCAGTCAAGAGAAATCCGAAGGAACCATTATTAAGCTTTGGACGCTGTTTGGCTCATTTTGTTGTGGACAAGAACGAAGTGTTCTTCACTACACAATTGGCCTTGGATAAAACTTATTTCATGCCTTTCAATCAAGGATTGCCCTACGGACAAGGAGCAGGGAATCCTGTAAATCCAGATGGAGGATACAAGACTGATTATATGTGGAAGAAAGTTCTACAAAAAGATAGTGTAGCAGATATAATCACGAATTATGTGCTCTTCGATTATGGTGAAGCTAAGACACAGAAAAAAGTGTCACACATTATAAAGAATGCGAAGAAACTGATCTTTCCTCGTTTCCATCAATTGGATGTAGTCAATTGTTTGGTGAGTGATGTGGCCCGTGTAGGTGTAGGTAAGACTTACTTGATAGAACATTCGGCAGGGTCTGGCAAATCAAATTCTCTGACATGGTTGGCTTTCAAGCTCATCAAGACATGTCCTAAGTCGAATGAGGTCTTGCGCGCCAAAGCTGTGGATACACCTTTGTTCAATTCGGTTATTGTAGTGACAGACCGCAAATTATTGGATAAACAGATTACAGGCAATATCAAAGCCTTTGGACAGAGCAACAATATTGTGGCTCATGCTGATTGTGCAGACAGTGGGAACAACAAGAATAGAACAGGATTAAGACAGCATATAGAGGATGGGAAACGTATTATTATCACTACAATACAGAAATTTCCATTTATGTGTGACGTGATAAGTGATGTGAGCGACCGCAACTTTGCAATTGTAATAGATGAGGCGCATAGCTCACAAACAGGTATAACCGCTGACAAAATGAATGCAACAGTCCAAAAAGGAGATGAAACCATTGATGAAACTGATGATTTCATTTTACAATTGATGAAAGACCGTAAAATGAGTAGCAATTGTTCCTACTTTGCTTTTACGGCTACTCCCAAGAAAGAAACTTTGGAACGTTTCGGAACCAAGCATACAGATGGGAAGTATTATCCCTATCACCTCTATAGTATGAAACAGGCGATAGAAGAAGGTTTCATTTTAGACGTGTTAACCAACTATACGACTTACAAGAGTTATTATGAACTGGTAAAGAGTATTGATGAGAATCCACAATACAACAATAAAAAAGCTCAGAAGAAATTACGCAAGAAGGTTGAAAAAGAGCCCAAAACAATAGCAGCTAAGGCTGATATTATGTTGAGCCATTTTGATGCAAAAGTATATCGGAATCACAAGTTGAAAGGTAAAGCCAAAGCTATGGTGGTTACTAAAGATATATATTGCGCTATTGAATACTATCATGCATTACAGAAGATAGCAAAAGACAAAAAATTATCATACGGTATCTTGATTGCTTTTTCTGGCACTAAAAATATTAAAGGAAAAGAGTATTCAGAAACCAGTATAAATGGGTTCCCCGAATCACAAACCGCAAACGAGTTTGAAAAGGATGAGAATCGTATTTTGGTTGTAGCTAATAGATATTTGACAGGATTCGACCAACCTAAACTATGTGCCATGTATATTGACAAGCCGTTAGACGGTGTATTGGCTGTACAGGCTTTGTCACGTTTGAATCGCGCAGCTCCTGAATTGGGTAAACTTAGCGAAGACCTCTTTATTATAGACTTTTACAATACAACTGAAAGCATGAAGGAAGCTTTTAGTGATTTCTATACCATGACTACATTGTCTGGTGCAACAGACGTTAATATACTTCACCAATTGAAAACTACATTGTTGCAATTCGATGTATTTGACATGGAGGAAGTAGATGAATTTATGCAACTCTATATCCAAGGTGCTGATGCAAACTCGTGGGCACCTATTCTTGATGAAGCTGCACATCGGTTTAATGATGAAATAGAATGGTCGGAAAATGGTAAAGCGGATTTCAAAATGAAATGCAAGCAATTTGTACGGATTTATTCTCGTATGGCTGCTATCCTTGAATATGAAGTAATAGATTGGGAAAAATTGTTTTGGTATCTTCGTTATTTAATACCTGACCTCCAAGTAGATTCAAGAGGTGAGGACTTAAAAGACATATTAGATGTTGTGGACCTTAATACTTACGGTTTGCGTCGAACAACGTTAAATGAAACAATAGAATTGGATGCTGAGGAAACAACGTTGAATCCGAATAAGCCAGTAATGGTAAGTGGAGGCCATGATGAAGGGAAAGACCCACTTGATCTGATTCTAAACGAGTTTAACAATCGATGGTTCAAAGGATGGGATGCAACACCTGATGAGCAAAAAGTCAAATTAATGAATGTGGCAAAAATTGTAGCAGAAGATAAAGACTATCAAGAATTGGTCATTGGGAATCCTGATCAACAGGCGGTAGATATTGCTATGGCTATGATTATAGATAGAGCAGTGAGACAAATGCGTAAAAGTGATATGTCGTTATATAAAAGCTATCAGCAAAATGACGGATTCAAGGATGGATTCCGCAGGGTTGTTAACGAAATGTTAAGCAATACATATATAAAATTAATCCATATAGAGGATGACAAGGATGTTCGAGACCTTATTTATAACCGATTGATAATGAACTCAGACACGACCGATTATCAACTTCAACGGGAGGTTATGGAAGAATATGGCGAACGTTATCCAGCTATGTCGATTTTGGATTGGCAAAAGATTATAAAAGATTATACATTTATGGTACGTGATGCAAGTCGCCCTAAAGATTTTCAAAATAATGTAGGGATGGCCGCAGAGCCTCGAATTGATAAATTAGTAAAATAATTAATCATTCCATGAATGCTATATTCTTTTTGTTCTATAATTAGGAATAGTATTGTATAACGTTTCTATATAGCAAGAAACATCACTAATATTTATGTCTGAAAGAAATAGACGCCAACAGATGGGTACAATACCGTTTGATTAAAACTCTTGATTCTCATTTCCAAAAACAAGAATAGAAAGGCTGCTGGAAACGAGAATCGGAAGCGAGAATCGGAAGCGAGTCTTATTCCAAACCGAAAATCAACCAGTTACAAAAGGGTTGCTTTTTAAATAGGAAATGAGATGTTCACTGACTATAAATTCGCTCGCCAATGGCGACCAAATTAAAGAAAACCATTAAACAAGCAATAACACCATGCCAGTAAAATATGATTTCTTCCTTACGCCACAGCCGAAGGAAAAGCAACAGAAAGTGAGATACCACGCACGTGTGGTGGTGGAGAGAACACTCGACAACAAGGACATCGCCACGGAGATTTCCAAACGATGCACCATCAACAAGGCGGAAGCGATGGCGGTGATGGACGAAATGGCGGAAATATTCCTCCAAAAATTAGGAGAAGGACACGCCATCAAGCTGGAAGGCATCGGCACCTTCCGCATCAGCGCCAAAAGCCCTTCCGTGCGGGCTAAGAATGAAGTGCGGGCGGAAAGCATCAAGTTCGGCGGTGTGGTGTTCCGGGCAGAAAAGAAACTCCTGCGCCGGCTGAGCAACACCAAGTTTCAGAAAGTGATGTACTCGCAGACTTCACTCGAAGTGAGCGACATCGAACTGGACGGGTTGCTGACAATGCACTTCAAGGACCATCCGTACATCACGACCAAGGAACTCCAGCTACTGAGCGGATTGAGCAACCACACCGCTCTGCGACGGTTGAAGCAACGGGTGCAGGAAGGACGGATGACTCACCCCGGACACCGTTATTCGGCCTTCTATTTCCCCGTGCCGGGAAACTTCGGCATCAGCAGGGAAGAGAACACGGATGCGGCACCCCAACAGTCTGAGGATGAGAAAGTATGACGCAAGTGATAAAGTGAAAGATATATTTTGTAATAGTTAGTAAAAGGTTAAATCTATGAAAAAGTATGCAATTTACCCCCTCGTCTGTCTCTGCCTATGCTGGTTGCTTCCGGCTTGTGGCGACAGCGAAGAAGAATTTTCGGATTGGCTGACCCCTTCGGCCAGCAGTGAACAGGCTTTTAGCCAAGGTATTCATTTTGCGGATGGAGCATCAACTCAAACCGTTACTTTCGAGGCCGGAAATGACTGGACGGCTACCTTGGCGGGGACGGATGCCTCCACCTGGTGTCGCATCAGTCCGGCCAAAGGCAATGCCGGGCAAAGCACTGTAAGCATTTCGGCGGCCCGGAACGAGACGGAGGAATCACGCACGGCTACGCTGACTATCAGTGTGGGTACGCTGAACAAACAGCTTGACATCACCCAAGCACCCAAACCCTACGTGGTTCCCGAAGGACTGAGTTGGAAGCCCGAAGCACCCGATGCCGACCAACCTGTCACCTTGACCTTCAAAGCCAATAGTAAGTCGGCTCTCTATGGATACACCGGCGACGTGTATGTACACATCGGTGTGGTGAGCGACGGCGACTGGCTGTATGTACCTGCCGATTGGGACAAGAACACGGATAAGTGCAAGATGGCAAAGACGGAAGAAGCGAACGTATGGACGCTCACCCTCTCACCCAGCATCCGCCAATGGTTCAACTCCGGCGAAACACCGGTGAACAAACTGGGCATCGTCATCCGAAATGCCGACGGCACGAAGAAAGGCATCGATTCCGACTCATTCATCACCGTGACCGACTCGAAGTACAAAGGCTTCGAACCGGGAGAAATGAAGAAGGCCGCTCTGCCTGCCGGTGTGAAGGAAGGTATCAATATCATCGACAACTCCACCGTGACCTTCGTGCTCTACGACAAGGATAAGAACGGAGAAAGCAAGGATTATGCTTACATCCTTGGCGACTTCAACAACTGGACACTGGCCAACGACGAGACCAGCCAAATGAACCGTGACGATGCCGCCGGTTGTTGGTGGACCACCGTCGACGGACTGGACAGCTCGAAGGAATACGCCTTCCAATATTATATAGGCGACAAGGGAGGGGAAGCCATCCGCATCGGCGACCCGTATTGCGAAAAGATTCTGGACCCGAACAACGACAAGTACATCCCGGCATCGACCTACAGTGACGACATGACTTATCCAGACAAGGCCAAGGGCATCGTTTCAGTATTCCAAACCCAGGAGGACAGCTACACATGGAGCGACTTCACGCTGACAGAACCCGAAAAGCTGGTGATTTATGAATTGCACTTGCGTGACTTTACCGCCACCGGTGACATACACGGAGCAATGGATAAGCTGGAATACCTGAAAGAAATGGGCGTGAATGCCATCGAATTGATGCCGACTCAGGAGTTTGACGGAAACGACAGCTGGGGCTACAATCCTTGCTACTTCTTTGCCATGGACAAGGCATACGGAACAACGGAGGACTACAAGGATTTCATCGATGCTTGCCATAAAGAAGGCATCGCCGTGATTCTCGATGTGGTCTATAACCATGCCACCGGAAACTTCCCGCATGCCAAGATGTACTGGGACAGCTCTGCCAACAAGACTGCACGGAACAACCCGTTCTTCAACGTAGATGCTCCACATCCGTACAGCGTATTCCATGACTTCAACCACGAAAACGAATGGGTGCGTGCATACGTGAAGCGCAACCTCCAGTTCTTGCTCGAAGAATACAACCTTGACGGATTCCGCTTCGACCTGACCAAAGGCTTCACCCAGAAGTCATCTACCGAAAGCAATGCCTCGAACTACGATGCCAGCCGTGTAGCCATCCTGAAGGATTATCATGCTGCCATCCGTGAGGTGAAAGAAAATGCTTTCGTCATCTTGGAACACTTCTGCGATGAGAAGGAAGAAAAGGAACTGGCAACCGACGGTATGCACCTGTGGAGAAATATGAACAATGCGTATTGCCAATCGGCTATGGGATGGAGTGAGAACAGTGCTTTCACCGGTATGTACACCGACACTCCCATGTGGGTAGGCTTTATGGAAAGCCATGACGAAGAACGTATGGCCTACAAGCAAAGCCAGTGGGGCAACGGCACTTTGAAGACAGACCTTGCCACCCGCATGAAGCAGCTGGAAGCCAATACTGCCTTTACCCTGATGGTGCCGGGACCGAAAATGATTTGGCAGTTCGGCGAAATGGGCTATGATGTGACGATCGAAGAAAACGGACGCACCGGGCGCAAGCCATTGCATTGGGAGTATTTGGACAATGAATACCGCAAGGCATTGCAAGACACATACGCCAAACTGTTGAAACTCCGCAACGACCATCCGGAACTGTTTGATGGTAGTGCGGCGTTGAGTTGGAAGGTAGGTGTATCTGATTGGACTAATGGCCGTTCATTACATTTAGAGTCTATCACCGGCAAGGAACTGGTCGTTCTTGGCAACTTCACGAATACAGAAACCACCGTTGCTTTCCCTGCCGAAACAGGCGAATGGACGGACTGGAAGAGCGGAGAAAAACAAGATGTCACCGCATCCGTGAAAGTTCCGGCGAACAGTTTTGTGATTTATACAAAGTTCTAAACTAAAAGTGGAGGGGGAACCCTCCACTTTTTCAATACATCCACCAATACATATCAAGCGTTTGCCCATTATCAAATAAATGTTCGTCCGCTTGAAGCAAACGTTTCTTCAAACGATTCTTTTGGACAGAAACCGATGAAGGCGAAGTAGCCGTCAGAATGGCTATTTGTGAGACCGTAAAACGAAGTTTCAATAGAATGCAAAGTTGAATATCCACCTCTGTCAAATGAGGATATTGCGATTTAATCCGTTCCGTGAAACGATTATAAACACGATTGGTGATGTCTGCCAACTTCTTCCATTCAGCTTCACCCAAGAACTTAGGCTTCTCCCGAAGCTTGCGCATCAACTCGTTGTTGTTGGCCAACTCAGCCGTCAGTTCCCTTTCCCTCTCTTCCAGCTGATGCATCCGGTTGGCATTGGCTCTCAGCTTTTCTATTTCCTCTTCCGAAGGCTGGTGCTTGTATTTCTCAATGCGCTGTTGCAGACCGATGTTTTCATTCCGGAGCGCTTCGGTATGACGTTGCAAGGCAAGAAGTGCAGCTTTTGATTCTTCCAACTGCTCCTGTGCTTCCTGACCATCGGCCATCTGTGCCTGCAAATCGGCAATCATCTGTTCATTGTGACGGATGATTCCTTCATTCTTCTGTTGGATGAGAATGAATCCGTTGATTTGTTCCTTGCTCTTCCGGAGCTTTCGGCGATAGAGATTAACAACAATGATGATGGACATTGCCAAAACGAATGCCACCAACAAGACAAACATCAATGAAATCTGTGTGCGTTGCTGTTCTACAATCATCTCCAAGGCATCGGCAGTAAGCTGTTCATTTGAGTTCTTGAACTGACGGATATTTTTTCGTTCGTCCAATATCTTTTCATACAATAACACATTGTATTGCAGCATATCATTCAAGTCAAAATGACGATTACGGGTATAGTCAATCAATGCCTGATAAAGGGACAACATATTCTTGGTAGCCGGATTTTTAGGGTCAACGATTTGTGCCATTGAATCCGCCAAATTCAACGAATGTTGGGCAGCATCCAAATCTCCTAATTTCAAATAGGATTCTATAATCGATTCATAACAAGCCAGCACAAGAAGATTATCATTCAAATGCAACCGTTCATTCTCCCCGATCAATCTTTGTGCCGTTTGAATCGCATCGCGATGAGTATTTAATGCATGCACCTGAGTTTCCATCATGTTCCGAAGAAAAAAGATGGCTTGTGCCGTATCCTTTTCCTGCATACTGAGTTCAGCAGCACGATTCATCCAATAAACAGCCGAATCATTTTTCTCCAAAGCCATGGCAAGCCCCAACGAATAGACCTCTACAGGCTTTTCTTTAATGGCTACCATCCGTCGGAAAATGTCAGTACACTTCGGATAATCCTGCCAAACGAAACGATACATCCTCCCCTGTTCCATCAACATTTCCTGCATCCAGAAAGTATCTTTCAGTTCACTGGCCTTCTGAAGTCCTTTTTCATACACGGCAAAAGCCTCATCATGCTTTCCCAACCAACTTACATACCGGGCTTTCATCCAATAGGAAAGAAGTTTCCGAGTCGTATCCTGACTTGCCATGTAGCTATCCGCCAATGGGATGAGCAATGAATCTTCTACCATCGAAGTTCCCTTTTTGGCATGGACATACCCCGATAACCAACCATACAACAAGCGGTCTTCCCCTTGCAGTTCCAAGGGTCTTTTCACTTGATTCAACAGTACTTTCAGACTATCTGTACTTTTACCTACCTGCTCATCAGCCAAGCGAATCCAGTCACTGTTGGAATATTGCGGGCCACAAGAGAAAAAAGACGGGAGTACACATCCCAAAAGTAAAATGATATATATTGATTTCCTCATGGTCATTCTGTTTTTGTTTTGCAAATGTAATTCAATTCCTCCGAATATCACCTATCCATACCAGAAAAAGGCTGCGGCAATCCACCACAGCCCCAAACGGCTCAAGCATTATAAAAGGGAAAACAGTAAAACGCCGTTTATGTCTTTCTATCATTACATCACCCCACTATCCGAGTCGCTATTGTTCATACGCTTGTTCTTGCTCTTGTAGTCACGACCGAAAGAAATGTTCCACGAAGCAGTAACAAGTACCATACGGGCCACATCGTCGATGTGGTATTCATCCGTATATCCGGCTATTGGTTGAAACCTTGCAAATCTATATATAAGGTTTCGTAACCGATACTGGAAATCACCAAGCGATAGTCGCCAGCCGAAACCTTCGTCATACGAAAACTGCCCTTTTCATCGGAAGTTTCACCTTTTACGAGGGTAGAATCCGTTTGTTGAAGGACTACATTAGCGTATGGTAAAGGTTTGTGTGTTCATCCACTAACCGTCCACTGATACTTTGTGCCTTTGCACACGCTGCTATCATCAGAAAGCAACCGATTAAGATCATTCTAAAGTTTTTCATAATGCTTTGTTTTTATTGTTTTCCGATGATGCAAAGGTAGGGGCTTTCTATCGGATAACCATAAAAACAGCCTTAGCAGCAGCATTAGATAAATCATTAATAAACAGTCGTTTACAAAACACACACCTTAACAGTGCATTCAAAAGAAAATCGCTGCTGCCTGATACCACAAATCGTAGTGAGGGATTTTCATCGACCAACACTTGAATGGCCGAAAATACCTCCGGAACTAGTTGGGCTTCATCAATAATGGCTCCTTTAGTATATTGTCGAAGAAAACTTTTCAGCATCTTGTTTCATCAGCCTTTGTGTATTCTGACGTTCCAAATTAATATATTCGTAATCGGGGAAAGCCATCTTGCATTACGTGGTCTTTCCTGATTGACGAGACCCTGTAACTGATATGACTGACCAATCAGTGCTCAATCTTGGTAGAGTTTACATACTATCATACAACCTTTTTCTTTTGGATAAAATGTGGACAAATCTAACATCTGATGTTAAATTTGTCCATAAATATACGCAATGAATTTCAATTAAACAAATAGTCTGAAAGCTAATCTTTCACCGCTTCCACAATATCCGCTCCTTCTTCTGCCCCGCTCTTCTTTCGGATAGATGTCTTGTGGACATATTACAGTTTCACAATCATCAGTACCGGATTGTCATCCTCCACTAATTCTTGAGCGATAGTTTGAAGTTCGCCATTCAGTTCACCATTTTCTAATGCTTCTATTAGCTCGAAGGCTTCTAACTTCACATAAAGGCAATTGTCTTCTCCGTGGCAATGAATCAAGGTGTGTGCATCCAGTTTCATCGAAGGAGCATCTTGGTTCTTGAATATAGGCTGAAACGTTTTTCCTGTTTGATAATCGTACATCCATTCCTGCATGCTTTGAGCTGCTTTCCCTTTTATTTCTTTGTTCGTCCTACGGAAAAATCCGTATCGGTTGCTACTTCCTTCCAAGTTGA
>JAFQBF010000187.1 GCA_017416735.1 Bacteroidaceae bacterium
CTTGTTTCCCTGTAATGATTAATCAAAAAATGTTCACTTAGACTGATTCTAACAAATTCTTCTAAAAACGGCTGAAATAATTTTATTGAACAAACGAATGTCGCTGAAAAATAAAAACTTAGCATTCATGCGTTTTCTCTGGCAGAAGTTCTCGAGTATGGACGAAGAAAAGTTGTCTTTACAGATGCAGAAACTTGTGCTTGGATTGCGGCGGAACTTTAGTAGATGATGTCTTCACGGAGTATTGTAGAAACATCTATAAAACTTTTCTTGTCAGAAGAAAAGTTCGTATATTTGTGGAGGCTAAATCGTCTAAAGATTAGAAGGAACAACAATTGTTAACCGGACTGATTATGAAAAGAAGAGAATTTCTGCGTTTAAGCGGCGGCCTGTTCTTGGCTTCGCAACTCCCGATGTTCTTGAATGCCAAGACAGAAGACGGCAAGGAGGTTGTCGGTATGAAAGAAATAAGAAAAATAAGGATTGAGGTAGGGGCATCGAAACCGTTCTCCGCTCTCCATTTGTCCGATTCCCATTTTACGCGTGTCGATGGACGTGACAACGAGCAGAAACACAAACTGGCCCAAGGAAGAAGCAAGATTTTCCCGAAGGCTGAAGCTTATTTTGATGCGGCCGTAAACTATGCACGCGAGAAAGATTTGCTCTTGTTGCATACCGGTGACTTGATAGATTTCGTGAGTGCCGCCAATCTGGATTATGTGAAGGAAAGGTTAGGAGAAGGCAAATGGTTTGCTTCGGCCGGTAATCACGAATATTCCCAATATGTGGGCGAGGCGCGGGAAGATGCTGCGTATAGAGCCCAGAGTTATAATAAAGTGCAGGCGGCTTTCCCGAACGATTTGACCTTTGCTTCTTGTGTAATCAATGGGGTGAACTTTGTAGCCGTGGACGATGGGTATTATAGCTTTACCAAACGTCAGCAGAAACTGATGAAGAAGGAAATCAAGAAAGGATTTCCGATAGTGATGCTGTGTCACGTGCCAATCTATACTCCTGAGCATTGCAAGGCCCAATTGGCATCGAACGGAGGTAAATGTGCTTATATGACCGGTGCGCCGCTCGAGATAACGGAGACATTCCAATGCGACCCTTCACTTCCGGAAGAGGAACAATGGCGCAACCGGAGTGTCCAACAACGGGCGGACAAGCCGACGTTGGAGTTTATTGCTTGGTTGAAGAAGCAACCGTTGTTGAAGGCCATCCTTTGTGGACATATGCATACTTTCTACCAAGAACAATTCTCCCCAACGGCTATCCAATATACAGTTGCGGCAGGTTATAATGGAGGAGCTTATGAAATAGAGTTCGTTTAATACACAATCTTATCCAATATCCCCATCAGATGGGCAAGGGTAATGCCATAGTTCGTCATCGGGATTTGTTGGGAAGAAGCGCTCTCCAGACGGTTCATAACGTGCTTGCGGTTGAACATACAAGCACCGCAATGGATGATTAAATCATAACCCGATAAGTCCTTCGGGAAATCACTACCGCTTACCATATCGATTTGTAATCCTTCGCCTATCTTCTTACGGAGCAGGCGGGGGATTTTTACTCGTCCTATATCTTCGGTCATAGGGGCATGCGCACAGGCTTCGGCTATCAGTACCCGTGAACGTTCCGTGAGTCGGTTGATGGCAGAAGCACCTTCGATGAACTGACGGACGTCTCCCTTGTATCCGGCCATCAGTACCGAGAAGGACGTAAGCAAGCTTTCGGCTGGTTTTTGCTCATACACCGTCTTGAACACTTGCGAGTCGGTAATGATGAGCTTCGGTGGACGGGCAAGTGCTTGGAGCGTTTGCGGAAGCTTGTCGGTGGTACAACTCATAATGAGGCATTTCTTGTCGAGCAATTCACGCATCGTCTGTACTTGCGGAAGGATGAGGCGTCCCTTGGGAGCTTGGATGTCTTGTGGCATCACGAGCAACACCAAGTCATTCTCGCTCACCAAATCACCCGTAATGGAAGGTTGCTCAAAGTCTTGCGGAAGTTTTTCCAGGATGGCAAGTCGGATGTCCTCCATTCCTCGCTTTTCTTTGGCGCTGACCAACAAAGGCTTTTCGCCCAATTCTTGTTCGATTAAAGAAGAAATATCTTTACGGATATCTGCTTTGTTCAAGATAAGGATAACGGGAATGTTCTTGGCCTTTAATTGTTGCATCCAAGCGGCTTCTTCCTGTAGATTGGTTTCTTCGCAAAGCAGCAAGGCGATGTCGGTCCGTTCGATGGCTTTCAAGGTCCGTTCGATACGCATTTCTCCGAGTGTGCCTTCATCATCGAATCCCGGAGTATCGATGATGACACAAGGCCCGATGCCATGCAGTTCCATGGCTTTGCTTACGGGGTCGGTGGTCGTACCGGGAATGTCACTTACAAGGGCTGTATCTTGACCGGTCAAGGCATTGATGAGCGATGACTTTCCGCTATTTCGCCGTCCGAAGAGGGCGATGTGCAGGCGGTTGGCTGATGGGGTGTGGTTGAGGCTCATTGTTCATATATTTATGGTTCACCACAGAGTAACACTGAGTTCCACGGAGTTTAATCTTTTTATAAAAGAACTCTGTGAGACTCCGTGTACTCCGTGGTGAATAAATCAATCAGAAACGGAAATCCCGTTTTCCTTCTTCAATCTCTTTCAAGTTGCGCAAGGCAATCTCCTTGATTTTCGGATTCGGGATGTGTTCAATCTCTTCCTTAATCAGCTTGATACCCTTGGCATAGGTATCTGGCGATGCATAATCCGTTAGGTATTCCTTCAAGGTCATCAAGGCATTCGGGGCACAACAATTGGCAATTTGTCCCGTCTTGACAAGTGACATGAATCGGTCGCCGGTACGCCCCAATCGATAGCAAGCCGTACAGAAACTGGGCACATGACCTAAGTCGAGCAACCAGTTCACCACTTCATCCAGGGTACGGGTATCGCTGATGTCGAATTGTGCTGAGTTCTCTTCGGGAATCTCAGGGGTAGCATAGCCTCCTACACTGGTGCGTGAACCGCCACTGATTTGCGAGATGCCCAACTCCAATACCTTCTTGCGGGTAGCTGCCGATTCGCGGGTAGAGATAATCATACCCGTATAGGGTACGGCGATGCGGATAACCGAAACAATCTTGCAGAATATGTCGTCCGAAATGGCATCGGGGAAACTTTCCAACGAGATGTCTTCCGCCGGACAGATACGGGGCACGCTGATGGTATGCGGACCTACACC
>JAFQBF010000188.1 GCA_017416735.1 Bacteroidaceae bacterium
AATGCTGTTCTTGTATTCCGTATTCATTTCCTTGGCATAACGGTTGGCGATGACCATACAAACCGTTGTGGCCTTATGTCCAAGCAATCGGGCCAATCCTGCCACGGCAGAACTTTCCATCTCGAAATTGGTGATGCAATGTCCTTCGTTCCGGAAACTTTCTATCTTGGCATTCTGTTGGGTATCGGCCAAAGGGATACGTAATGCACGTCCTTGCGGTCCATAGAAGCCACCTGCGGCAATGGTCACTCCCCGCACCATATCGTTTTGTGCAATCCGTTCCATCAAAGACGCATCACAATCGATGACATAGGGATGAGGCTGGCATTGATTACCCGTCCATCCCATGTGTTGGAGGAAGGCCGATTCGAAAGCCAAGTCGCATACTTCGTCCCGTCCGGCATAGAAGTTGAGAAGCCCATCAAAGCCGATGGATTTTTCCGAGCAAAGGAACGTACCGATAGGAGTGTGAGGTTGCAAGCCACCACACGTGCCGATGCGGACAATCTCGAGCGAACGCATTTCCTCTTTCTCCTGACGGGTATTGAAATCGACATTCACCAACACGTCCAGCTCGTTCATCACGATGTCGATGTTGTCGCATCCGATGCCTGTAGAAAGTACGGTGATACGCTTTCCTTGATAGCTTCCCGTTATGGACTTGAATTCACGGTTATTAGCTTCGCACTCACGGGAGTCGAAGAAAGAGGCTACCGTTTCCACTCGTCCGGGGTCGCCTACCAATATCACTTTATCTGCCACCTGTTCGGGTTTCAGATGAAGGTGGAAAGCGGAACCGTCCTCGTTGATAATCAGTTCGGAAGGGGCGAAGTATTTCTTTTCCATTTCTTTGCACATAATGTCATTCAGAGGAGTGAAACGACGAAGAATCTCGTGTGCATAAATTTATGTTACCGAGATCCTTCGCTTCGCTCTTGATGACAAGTTATTTTATTTCAATGTTTCCTGATGTAGTTTCCGGTTGTGCGATGCTGGAACGCATATCCGTATCCGCTTGGATATTCTTCATCCGGTAGTAATCCATAATGCCGAGGTTACCGCTACGGAAGGCTTCGGCCATCGCCTTAGGCACTTCGGCTTCGGCTTGGATTACGTTGGCGCGGGCTTCTTCGGCCTTCGCCTTCATTTCCTGTTCAAGAGCTACGGCCATCGCACGACGTTCTTCGGCCTTCGCTTGGGCGATGTTCTTGTCGGCATTGGCTTGGTCAATCTGGAGAGCAGCACCGATGTTACGACCTATATCAATATCGGCGATGTCGATGGAAAGGATTTCGAAAGCAGTACCGGCATCCAAACCCTTGCGAAGCACGAGTTTCGAGATGCTGTCCGGATTTTCCAAAACCGACTTGTGGTTTTCCGAAGAACCGATGGACGATACGATACCTTCGCCTACACGGGCAAGGATGGTATCTTCACCGGCACCACCTACCAACTGACGGATGTTGGCACGAACGGTGACACGCGCCTTGGTAATCAGCTGAATACCGTCCTTGGCTACGGCTGTTACGGCCGGAGTATCAATCACTTTCGGATTAACCGACATCTGTACGGCTTCGAACACGTCACGACCGGCCAAGTCGATACCGGTAGCCATTTGGAAAGTCAGTTCAATGTTGGCTTTCGATGCAGAAACGAGGGCGTGAACCACTCTTTCTACGTGACCGCCTGCCATATAGTGGGCTTCCAATTCATCGCGGGTAATGTTGCTGAGACCCGCCTTGTGGGCTTCAATCATGGCAGGCACGATGATGTGTGGAGGCACATTACGGATACGCATCAGGAACAATTGCACCAACGAAATGTCAACACCCGACACTTTGGCACTCAGCCAAAGGAAGAAGGGTACGTAGTGGAAGAAAATAAACAGGAAGATTATCCCACCACCAATCAGAATGAACGGAATTAAATTAGGGTCAATCATAGTTCTAAAAGTTATAAGTTATGAATTATATTTTTTCTACTAACACGACACCATCCAAGATACGTTCCACACGGATTCGGCTCTTCTGGTCGATGAAATCGCCTGACGAACGGACTTCGATGATGCGTCCATTGAATTCGGCATTGCCGATGAGAGCCAGTCGAGTCAATGCTATTCCTTCGTCACCCGGCTTCAGGTCGAGTCCTTTCAAAGGTTCCGGACGATAGTCGATGCTCTTTTTCAGCGAAAGCTTGTCCACGGTCTTGGAGCGCATAAACCAGATGGTGATACCTATCACACCGATGGCCGATACAGCCAATGTGATGCATCCCGGTAAGGTACCGAGCGTATCGAAGGCGTAATAATTGGCATAAAGCAGGCAGGCAGCCGAAGCGATGCCCGCAATGCTGACACCCGGAAGCAGGAATACCTCTATAATAAAAAGGAGTAATCCGGCTACAATAAGTGATACGATAATGATGATGTCCATATTCTTCTCTGTTTTTGGGTTATTTCCTTAGTCTTTCAATTTCCAGTCGGCGTGTTTCCATCGTAAGTGCCTCCACTTCTTTCTTCAGCTGCGGTATGCGTTTTTCCAGATCAAGAATGGACGGTTCCAACTGTTTCTTTCCTGCTGCGTTCGCATTTCCGTATTCTTGCCGTTTTTGTTCCAATGTATTTTTCAGCAAGTTCAGGTCTTTCTCCTTCTGCATCAGTTTGCGATAGCTGCTTTGCGCTTCTTTCGAGAGGAAGTCGGTTATGCTTGTATAAGTGGCACTGTCGTCGATGATGAAATGGAACTCAGCCTTTTTCGTTGCTTCTTCTTTGGCATATTTCAGAGCTGCCAGTCGTTGTTTGCCTTCGCGCACTTGGTTTTCGTCAGTCCAGGTACTTTGGATAGACCGTAAGGTGGCGGCATCTTTGATGACTTGCGGGTCGGTGGCCTCGTAATTGTACATTTGTTTCGTTTCGTTGGGGATGAAGACATATACACAAACCGTGTCTGCCGGTTGTTCACGGTCGCTGACAAACCATCCTAAGTTGTTCAGTTCGTCGATGGCATACAGATAATCGTTGGCCGTTGAATTGAACGGCATACCCAGATTGCTTGGGCGCAGATAGGTGTTGTCTTCCGAGTCATATCGGGTCACGTAGATGTCGTAACCACCCAAAGTCCCTTCTCCGTCCGATGCGAAGTATAGGGTTGTTCCGTCACCCATCATAAACGGATAGTTCAGGTTGCAACTGTCGTTCAGCGATTCGATGTTTTCCTTATCGCTCCATCCGTCCAGTAATCGTATCTGCGTGAAGAGTTGCATCAGGCTGTCCTTCATTTCGCTTGCGATACGCTTGTTGCCCATTTCGTTTTCATAGATGGTGCCATCCCCGTTGTCGTTCATTTGTATTTTTCCCGAGGTGGCGCTGATTTTATATGCATCGAGAAATTGTTTCTTGTTGACTACAAAACTGTCGATGACCGTCACTTTTTCTACACTCTTGAACATTCTTGCTTTCTTGCGCAGTTCGGACAGTTCGGCTTCGGCCAGTTCGGTATTTCGGTTCTTTTCTTCCAGCCATTCGATGTGTGTCTCGTAATTGTCCACGGCTTCATCATATCGGTAGAGGTCGGCATATGCCTTTCCCAAGTAACGGAAGGCACCGATATAGTCACGTTTGGCACTTTTTTCCAGATAAGGTACACACTTGTCCAGTTCTCCAGTTTCGTAGAGAGAAGCTCCGTAGAAGTAATTGACTTCGGCGCTCGATGGCGATCGCTTGATGAGTTTGGCGAACGCTTCCTTGGCTTTTCCGAATTCGCCGTTCTCGAAAAGTCTTTTCGCTTGGCTCAGTGTCTGCGCCTGGATGGTGCCGGCACAGATTAGTACCAAAAGGTAGAAAATATATTTCTTCATCATTAGTGACATTGTAAGGTTAATGTATATACAAGTCCAAAAATACAACATTTTATTGGAATTATCATTGTTTGGGCAATTCTATTTGTATTATTTTTCCCAAAATCATTCTTTTGATGTAATTTTGCACCCGATTTAAGTGGAGGATATGGCAAAATTTACCGAAGAAGAAAAGCTGATGCGCCGAGTCGGGCAACGGTTCAACAAAGGGGTAGTGAAGTATCGCCTCATCGATGACGACGACAAGATTCTGGTAGGTCTGTCGGGAGGAAAGGATTCGCTGGCCTTGTTGGAATTGTTGGCGAAGCGTTCCCGCATCCTCAAACCGAGGTTCTCGGTAGTTGCCGTACACGTTTCGATGTCGAACATTCCTTATCAGGCGGACTTGGAGTATCTCCGTTCGTATGCCGAGGGATTGGGAGTTCCGTTCATCCATTATGAAACGAGTTTCGATCCATCTACGGACACCCGCAAGTCGCCTTGTTTCCTCTGCTCGTGGAATCGGAGGAAGGCACTTTTCACCGTGGCAAAGGAACACGGATGCAACAAAATAGCCTTGGGGCATCATATGGACGACATCCTTGAAACCTTGCTGATGAACATCACCTTTCAAGGGGCTTTCAGTACGATGCCGCCCAGATTGGAGATGAACAAGTTTGATATGACCATCATCCGCCCGATGTGTCTGGTACACGAATCGGATTTGGAAGAGTTGGCGCAGATGCGTGACTTCAGGAAGCAAATCAAGAACTGTCCGTACGAGACACAGAGCAACCGGACGGATATGAAAGGAGTGTTGAAACAGTTGGAAGCCCTCAATCCCGAAGCCCGATACAGCCTTTGGGGTAGTATGACGAACGTGCAGGAAGAGCTGCTTCCGTCTCCGTGTCATCCTGAGCAAAGCGAAGGGTTTGAAAACAGATAGTAATGTAATAATAAGAATATATGAAAGCATTTTGGACAATCGGTTTGTTGATTATTTCAAACATCTTTATGACCTTTGCCTGGTATGGTCACCTGAAGATGAAGCAGACCTTCAGTTGGTTTGAAGCCTTGCCGTTGATTGGCGTAGTGGCCTTTTCGTGGTCTATTGCCTTTTTCGAGTACCTTTTCCAGATTCCAGCAAACCGCATTGGTTTTGTGGAAAACGGAGGCCCTTTCACGCTTATGCAGCTGAAGGTCATCCAGGAGGTAATTACCTTGATTATCTTTACTGTATTTACGACAGTCTTCTTCAAGGGCGAGGCCTTGCATTGGAATCACTTGGCTGCCTTCGTGTGTTTGATTTTGGCGGTTTATTTTGTGTTTATGAAGTGATTCCCGGTAGAATCGGCCATCGAAACAAGCGTGTCCTTCGGGATGCGCTTTTTGTTTTCATATCCTGTCAGGGTATCTTGCTGGTTGGGTACCGAATCGTTGTAAGTTTTCCAGGCCTTGGCTCGTTTCCGGTTGCGCTTGATGGCTCTTCCGCGTTTGGTGAAAGTCTCGAACAGGAGTTTGTCGGCATCAAATCCTCCTATCGGATTGTTACTTGGGGTAACCGTTTGGTCCATACCACCAGGAACAACCCGATAGCCGTGCATCAGCCAGGGGAGGGGCTTTAGCTTTTCTTGGTTCAGTTTGAATCTGATGCCGGAATCGGTAGTGTCCTTTCGGACGCTGATAAACTCTTTGGGCAATTTCTTGATGAATTTCATCCAAGGTTTGTCTTCTGCCATCATCGGTCGTTGGCGGAGAAGTTCTTCTCGGGGTACGAAGTTGAATTCAATGCTCTTCACGGCTTCTTGGTTGATGATGATTTCTTCCTTTCCTTCCAGCATCCTTTTCAGACGGATGGAATCCTCCTGGGTCAGTTGCGCCTGTGCGGTAAGTATGCCGATGCTGCAAACCAATATGCTGATGCTTGCCCGTGGATTCATAGTAGTCTTCTTATTCTCTGATGTTCTTTTTTACTGTTTAACTTAATGGCTGCAAAAGTAGCTCGTTTTGTGTTAAGAGGATTTAATGGTGTGTTATAAAGTCTTAGCGTTATACATTATTTATTGTTGTTATAAAGTGTTTATGAATGTTGGGAAAGGATAAATGGATATGATGTTTTCTCATTTGTATTGTACCAAATGACGGTGAATGGCTGATTCTGTAGATGTTTGTAGAAGCTTGTTTGGTTAAAAATAAATAATGCGCTTGTATTTATATGAATGAATCGTTATATTCGCAAAATAACTCTCAAAAACGTATAATTATGAAAACAAGACTTTATCTATTGCTGTTGGGGTTTGTTGCATGTAGTATATTTATTTCTTGTAGCAATGAAGAACCGGTTCCGCCTATCGAACTTAAAACGATTTGTAAAGAGTATAAGTATGACAAAGTTTTCTTGATGTTGAATGGAGAAACGGTTAGCCCGTCCGTAAATGCTAAGATTAATTTTCCTGCCGGACAATTCTCCGAAGCCGATACTTATGAGGCAAGAATGGTGTTGGAAACGACTCCACTTTGGGTAGGTGCAGAAGGAGATATCAACAAGAATGCCAATCTGTTGTTTGATGTGGATGCCACATCGTCATCTGATGAAATAACCTTTACAGGGAAAACAAGTGAAGATGCTTGTTTCCTGGTAGATGTTAAAGGAACAGTCAGGAACGACTCCGTGTGGTTGAATATGAACTATCAGACGCAATACCATAAGTTGAAAGGCAAGACTTTTGAATTGGCGATGAGTGCAGATTCCTATTTATTGGAGAAACTCGAGTCTTGTCCCGAATACCAAGATACGGTAGTATGGAATGGGGTAACTTATCCAACGATAGATTTTGTGCGAGAATCATTGGATAATATATATAAGGAGTACGTTGAAAAGACTGGAATCGATAGCTATCGGTTGACTTTCTGCGAAGATGGAAAAATGGATGTGAAGGTGCATCTGAATGGTAGCTATACTTCGTTGGATGGCTATTATGCTTATCGTTTTCACAAAGGATATGAGGGAAGTGAAGGTGGTGCCTTTGAAGTTGGTAAGAATGAAGCCACTCGGTTTTGTTCGGATTTTATCGATGATGAAAGTACTACTCCCAATCTTTTATTCAAGGTAACTTTGCGTGATAAAACTTATGTGCCGGTTTCTTTGCGAAGCATTCGTTGCAAGTTGGAGGATAATTCCTATGAAGATCGATTGTATCTTGAACTGGTAGGCTTTGATGATTCAGGAAAGTTTGATTTCTCTCATGTCTTGGGTGAATTTACAAAGTCTGTGATTGATTATTCGGATAGAACAATGCGTTTGCGAAAGATTTCACAGCTTCTTCTTCAACAGAAAATTGCGGACGAGTTTCTGTTCTACATGAAGGAAGTGAAGGAGTAAAGATTTGATTCAATATTTATAAGAACTATCAAAAAACATCCTTTAAAAAATCAGAATAGCTTAACTGTTTGACTCTCAATGCTGATTCCTGACTTTTTGGACTGATTTTAGACTTTTGGAAAAATCAGTCGATAGGAATGGCTGAGTAAGCGTCTCCACGATTCTCACCCATGAATAAATCGGGGCTGATAATATAAAATTATCCCCTCTTCCATTTGTCCGGTAATAGATCCCTGTATTTTTGCAAGGGTGTGTTTGGCTGCCATTCTGCAGTTCTGTCAATAA
>JAFQBF010000042.1 GCA_017416735.1 Bacteroidaceae bacterium
ACCGACTTTGAAGGTAAGTTCTCTTTGGAAGGTGTAAAGAGAGGTGACATCCTCGAAATTGCTTTCGTGGGTTACAAGACTCAGGAAGTAAAGTGGAACGGTACTCCGCTGAACATTCTTATGGTGGAAGACACTGAAATGTTGGAAGAAGTGGTTGTAGTAGGTTTCGGTACCCAAAAGAAGGTAAACTTGACTGGTGCCGTAACAGCCGTAGGCTCTAAGGAAATCGCCGCTCGTCCGGTTAATTCTGTCACAGACGCTCTCCAGGGTGTGGTTCCAGGCATGAACTTTACAACTACTTCTGGTTCTTTGGAATCAACCAAGAGCTTCAACATCCGTGGTACCGGTTCTATCTCATCCAGTGCGAAAGTATCTCCGTTGGTGCTGATTGACGGTATGGAAGGTGACTTGAACTCATTGAACCCGCAAGATGTGGACAACATCTCTGTATTGAAGGATGCCTCTGCTTCTTCTATCTACGGTTCTCGTGCTGCCGGTGGTGTGATTTTGGTTACAACCAAGAGCGGCAAGGAAGGTAAGACTTCTGTCAATTACAACAACTCATTCCGTTTCGACTCTCCGTTGAACATGCCGGAAATGGTGGACTCTTACACTTGGGCTCAGGTTATGAACCAAGCTTCTATCAATGGCGGTAAGGGTGTATGGTTCCCAGACTCTAAGCTTGAACAAATTAAGGCAGCTCAAAGCAACCCCAATATGCCTACCATGTTTGCCAATCCACTCCGAAACAACAAATGGGAAGTATGGGACGATATGGAATATATGCCGATTGCAAATACAGACTGGCTGAAAGTACACTTTGGCAATTCATTCTCTCAAGAACACACTCTTTCCGTAAGCGGTGGTACAGACAAGGTTAAGTATTACTTGTCTGCTAACTATATGGGTTTGAAGGGTATATTGAAACAGGCTGACGAAACTAAAGATCGCTATGGTATCAATACAAAAATTTCCGTACAGCTTGCGAAGTGGATCAAAATGAACTACAACATGCGTTTTACACGTACAGATTATGCGTCTCCGATGGCATGGAAGATGGACTATACAGGAAGCTTCTATCACAATATGATGCGTTATTGGCCGATTGTGCCGGTAAAGAATCCAGATGGAGGATATGTACCTGAATCATACGTGCAACGTTTGCGTGAAGGCGGTGATTACAAAACTACAAATGATGTAATGGCTCAACAGTTGTCATTCCAACTCACTCCGATTGAAGGATTGTTGATTAATGCGGAATTGAATTACCGTATTGACAACTACCACAAACACGAAGATTTGAAGACCGTATATACAACTTATGCAGACGGAACATCTCACGTGGATGTAAACAAAACAAGTTCAGTTCAAGAAAACAACAGCAAGGCCAACTTCTTTGCTCCTAGCTTCTTTGCCGAATACAGCAAGTCTATCAAGGATCACAACCTTAAATTGATGGTCGGTTTCCAAAGCGAATGGTATTCTTCACGCAGTATGTGGGCAAAGCGCTACAATATTATGGCAGGTTTGCCAACCTTGAACACAACCAGTACAGACCCAACATTGGGCGGTGACTATCAAAAATGGACTACAGCCGGTTTCTTCGGTCGTTTGAACTACGATTACAAGGGTCGCTACTTGGTGGAAGCCAATTTCCGTTACGATGGTTCTTCCCGTTATTTGCGCGACAATCGTTGGAACGTGTTCCCATCATTCTCTGCAGGTTGGAACATCGCCCAGGAAGCATTCTGGGAAGGTTTGGCCGACAAGGTGAACACTTTGAAATTGCGTGCATCTTGGGGTGAGTTGGGTAACCAGAACACCAACAGCTGGTATCCATTCTATCCAAAATTGGGTTTTTCTCCACAAGGTGGCAGCTGGTTGATCAACAATGCGAAGCCTAATGTCGCTTCACAACCGGGCTTGATTTCAGCTCTCTTGACTTGGGAGCGTACACAGACTTGGGAAATTGGTTTGGATTGGGGTGCCTTCAACAACCGCTTGACCGGTTCGTTCGGTTACTTCCAGCGCAAGACTTTGGATATGGTAGGTCCTGCACAAGACCTTCCAGATGTATTGGGTACTACACCTCCGCAATACAACAACCTCGATATGACTTCCAAGGGTTGGGATTTGCAGATTAGCTGGAGAGACCAAATCGACGATTTCAGCTATGGTGCAACGTTCATTTTGTCAGACAGCAAACAGGTTGTTGACAAGTATCCTAATCCAGCAAAAGCTTTAGGACAACCTTATTGGCCAGGTAAGGTTTTGGGCGAAATTTGGGGTTTCCAAACAGAAGGCATCGCTAAGGATCAAGCTACAATGGATGCACACTTGGCTAAAGTTGACCAGAGCATTTGCGGTAGTGGTTGGACAGCCGGTGATATGATGTATAAAGATATCGATGGTGACGGTAAGATTACTCAAGGTAGTAAAGTGGTTGGCGATTCTGGCGACTGGCAGATTATCGGTAACGATACTCCGCGTTACAACTTCGGTTTGAACCTTGATGCAGCTTGGAAGGGTTTCGACTTGAAAGTATTCTTCCAAGGCACTTTGAAGCGTGATGCTTGGGTGGCTAACTCTGTATTCTATGGCCCTTCACAAGACAAATGGCAAGCTTTGGTATTCAAGGATCACATGGACTATTGGCGTCCGGAAGGCGACCCACTCGGTGAAAACTTGGATGCTTACTATCCGAAGGCAAGTTGGAGTGGCGGCAAGAACTTCCAACGTTCAACTTATTTCTTGCAGGATGCTTCGTATGTTCGTCTGAAGAACGTGACTATCGGTTATACATTGCCGAAGGAAATCACCAGCAAGTTCTATGTTGAAAACTTACGTATATTTGCATCGGGTGAGAACTTGTTGACATTCACCAATTTTACAAAATTGGGCGACCCGGAATTGGCAGCAAATGGCGTTGAGTTGGGTAAGACTGTACCATTGTCACAAACCTTCTCAGTCGGTTTAAGTGTAACATTCTAAAAAAGGAACGATTATGAAATTCAAATATTTAAGCATATTTTTACTTGGTGCTTCATTGACAGGTTTGACAGCCTGCAATGACTACTTGGATGTAGAACCACAAAGTGACATTACGCCGGCAGCTTTCTTCAAGACAGCTGATGACTTGTCGGCATATACCATCAATATGTACGAAAGTACATTCGATTACATCGCTAGAGGCAGTTATGGGATTTCTATTTTTGGTTGGGACAATCATACCGACAACCAAGCTACGGTAGGCTATTCTTCACAATGGGTACCTGGCCAATGGAAAGTAGGTAGCAACAATCCTTGGAGCTGGGAAAACATCCGTACCGTCAATTACTTCTTCGACCAAGTATTGCCGAAGTACGAAGCAGGAGAAATTACAGGTGCAGCAGCAGATGTGAAGCATTACATTGGTGAAGCATACGTTATCCGTGCAAAACTCTATTTTGGCATTTTGCAGAATATGGGTGATGCTCCCATCATTACTACTCCATTAAATGACATTGAAGAGGAATTGATTGCAGCTTCTGCACGTCAACCACGTCACAAGGTGGCTCGCTTCATTATTTCAGATCTGGACAAGGCTATCGACTTGTTGTCTGAATCAGGCCCTGGAGGCAAGAACCGTGTAACTAAAGATGTTGCCTATTTGTTGAAGTCTCGCGTGGCTTTGTACGAAGCTACATGGGAAAAGCACCATGCAGGTACAGCATTCGTCCCGGGTGGTTCAGGCTGGCCAGGCAAAGATGCGCAAGGTTACAATGCAAGTGCAGAAATTGAATATTTCTTGAAGGAAGCAATGTCTGCCGCTAAGGTAGTAGGTGACAAGTTGGTAGGCAACTTGGCTGAAAACACTGGTACTGCAGAAGGTATGGACGCCTCTTTTGCTAGCTTGAATCCATATTATACCATGTTCTGTGACACCGACATGGACAAGTATTCCGAAGTATTGATGTGGCGTGAATACATCGAAGCACAAGGTATTACCCACAATATTCAGATGCAGTTGCAGGATAATGGTGGCGGTTCAGGTTGGACACGTGGTTTGGTAAACTCATTTGTAATGCAAAACGGCCTTCCTATCTATGCTGACGGTTCAGGCTATGATGCAGAATGGGAAAAAGCAGGTGTAAAGGCCACCTTACAGGACCGCGACTCTCGTATCCAAATTTTTACCAAGAAAGACGGCGATATCGACCGATATAATAACGATGGTAGTCCGGTAAACTTTAGAATGAAGTTCTTGCTTGATGATAGTAGTGTACGTTACGTAACAGGATTTGGCATCAAGAAAGGTAAGCACTACAACAGCTATATGCAGACTGAGCACAACAAGGGAACATCAGGCTCTATCGTTTTCCGTGGTACAGAAGCTTTATTGAACTACATGGAAGCTTGTGTGGAATTGAATGGTACAGTAGATGCTACAGCCGATGCTTATTGGAAAGCTTTGCGTACACGTGCTAAGGTAAATCCAGACTATATGGTAACAGTTAACGCTACAGACCTCGACAAGGAAGCTGAAGGCGATTGGGGTGTATATTCACAAGGTCAGCAAGTCAGCAAGCTGTTGTACAATGTTCGTCGCGAACGCCGTAACGAATTAATCGGTGAAGGTATGCGTATGGCTGACTTGAAGCGTTGGAGAGCTTTGGATCAGGTAAAGAATTACCAAGTAACCGGTATCCGTTATTGGGGTTCGATTTATGAAGCACAATTGGCGGATAATTGCAACACTGATGCAGAGAGTGGAAAGGCTAACATGTCAGCAAAGGAACTGGGTGTATATGTAATTCCTAACCAAATCAACAAGGTGAACAACTTGGTGTGGGATGGTTACAATTGGTGTGAAGCACACTACTTGAATCCATTGGCACAGAATGTATTCCGTCAGACAGCAACAGGTGATAAGACAGATTTGACTACATCAAATGTATATCAAAACCCAGGTTGGCCAATGATTGACGGTCAAGCACCGACTGGTTATTGATTTTAAAATGAAATAAACAGCTTTTATATATAAATAAGGTAAGGGGAGCTCGTGAGAGTTCCCCTTTTTGTATGTAGTATGGTAAAAAAAGGCTGGTTTAAATAACCAGCCCATCAAGTATCTCGATGTACAACCGGATGGCTTCCTCAATTTCCGAAAGCAGGATGTACTCGTCGGCAGTGTGCGAGCGCGAAGACTTGCCCGGCCCCATCTTGACGGAAGGGAACTTCATCAGTGCCTGGTCGGAGAGGGTAGGCGAACCGAAAGGTATGCGTCCTAATTGGGTGGCGCGTTTCACGAACGGGTGATTCGTTTCGATGTGTGAGGAGTTGAGACGGAACGAACGTGCCTTGGCTTCGCACTGTATCTGAGAGCAGATTTCCTGAAACAGTTCTTCATTGGAATAGCATTCGTTGCTACGGATATCGACCACAAAGCTGCAAAGGTCGGGGATGACATTGTGCTGGGTGCCGGCATTGACTTGTGTGACGCTCATCTTGACGGGTCCCAATAGCGATGATTCTTTGGAGAAACGATGGTTGCGGAACCATTGGATGTCGTCCATTGCCTTGTAGATGGCATTGTCGCCTTCGTTGCGGGCGGCGTGTCCGGCCTTGCCATGCGCACAGACATCCAGTACCATCAAGCCTTTTTCGGCTATGGCGGGATGCATCTCTGTCGGTTCGCCGACCACTCCCAATGCGATGGGAGGAAGCTGGGGTAGTACACTTTCGATGCCGTTCTTGCCGGATACCTCTTCTTCGCACGAAGCCAAAAATATCAGGTTGTAGGCTTGTTCGGTGGCAGAAAGATGCCGATAGGCCTGAAAGAGCGATACGACGCTGGCTCCTGCATCGTTGCTGCCAAGGCCATAAAGCTTCCCGTTGTCCACCTTGGCGGTGAACGGGTGTTTCCGCCATCCGTTTACGGGCTTCACCGTGTCGAGGTGCGAGTTTAGCAGGATGGTGGGCTTGTTGATGTCGAACATAGGGCTGATGCACCAGATGTTGTTGCCCGAACGTCCGGTCATGATGCCGCTTTCCTCGATGTAGTTCTGGAGGAAGTCGGCCACTTTTTCCTCTTCGCGACTGATGGAAGGGATGCTTATCAATGAGCTCAGCAGTGTGATGGCTTCTGAGGTGTAATGTGTCAAGTCTGTCATAATAGTCAACGATGTTTGAATCGGGTGCAAAGATAGCCATTTTTGTCCAAATAAACGGAAAGGAATGGGAATAAATAAAGTTGGAATTGCAACCATCCGATTTGTGTGGAAACTTGTAACTCTTTGAGTGGTCGATAAAAATAATCGCAAATATCCCTTGATAATTCTAAATAAAACCATATATTTGCGAAAGAATTAAAACCAAATAGATTATGAGCCAGACTCGTTTTTCTGTCCTGATTCACCAGCAGGCAAAGAAATATGGTGATAGAGTCGCGTTGAAACATCGTGATTATAAGACCAATACGTGGGTTCCTACTACATGGAACCAGTTCTCGGAAACGGTAGCTGTTGTATCGAATGCCTTGATAGAATTAGGGGTGGAGGTACAAGAAAACATCGGTGTGTTCACACAGAACAAGCCGGAATCCTTGTTTATGGACTTCGGTGCCTTTGGTGTGCGTGCCGTGACTGTACCCCTTTATGCAACCAGCTCGGAGGCACAAGTACATTATATATTGGAGGATGCCCAAATCCGTTACCTCTTTGTGGGTGAGCAGCAGCAGTACGATGTGGCTTTCCGCGTGATGGCTTTAAGCTCTACCTTGAAGCAGATTGTGGTATTCGACCGTGACGTGAAACTGGATGCGCAGGATGAATCGACTATTTATATGGATGATTTCTTGGCAATGGGCAAGGAACGTCAGCATCAGGCGGAAGTGGATAAGCGTACAGCCGAATCGGATACGGAAGACTTGATGAACATTCTTTATACCAGCGGTACGACCGGTGAAAGCAAGGGGGTGATGTTGAGCCATGCGGGCTATGAATCGGTGATGGATGCACATTGTGAACGTTTCCCGGGATTGGGTGAAAACGATGTGGTCATCAACTTCTTGCCGTTTACCCACGTGTTTGAACGTGCCTGGAGTTGCTGGTGTCTGTGCGTAGGTGCGGAACTGAACATCAACCTCCGTCCGCAGGATATCCAGATGACCATCAAGGAAGTGCGCCCAACGGCCATGTGCAGCGTTCCCCGTTTCTGGGAAAAGGTGTATGCCGGCGTGAATGAAGTCATCAACAGTGCATCGGGCGTGAAGAAGACCTTGATGCAGGATGCCATCAAGGTGGGCCGTAAGCATAACGTGGAATATGTGTGCAAAGGATTGACTCCGCCGATGTGGTTGCACTTGAAGTACAAGTTCTATGAAAAGACCATCTATAGCCTGCTGAAAAAGACGCTTGGACTGGACAGAGGGGCTTTCTTCCCGACGGCAGGTGCGGCTATCCCGCCGGCTGTGCAGGATTTTGTCCTTTCTGTGGGTATCAATATGGTGGCAGGTTATGGTTTGACCGAATCCGTCGCAACGGTATCTTGTGAGAATAACTTCGACCATGCCGTCGGTTCGGTAGGTAAGCTGATGCCGCACATGCAAGTGAAGTTCGGTGAAAACGATGAAATCCTCTTGAAGGGACCGGCCATCACCAAGGGGTATTATAAGAAGGAAGCGGCTACAAAGGCGGCATTTACCGAAGACGGTTGGTTCCGTACGGGGGATGCCGGCTATATGAAAGACGATTTCCTTTACTTGACCGAACGTATCAAGGACTTGTTCAAGACATCGAACGGTAAGTACATTGCACCGCAGGCTATCGAAACCAAGATGGTGGTGGATAGATACATTGACCAGATTTCCATTATTGCCGATGAACGCAAGTTTGTGGCTGCCTTGATTGTGCCCGATTATGGACTGGTGAAAAAGTTTGCGGAAAAGAAAGGTATCCAGTATGCTTCGATGACAGAGCTCCTGAAGAACGAAGAGGTGATGGAACTGTTTACGGAACGCATCGAAACGCTTCAGCAACAGTTTGCCCATTATGAACAAATCAAGAAATTCACCCTGTTGCCTGAACCGTTCAGTATGGCGAAGGGCGAATTGACCAACACCTTGAAAATCAAGCGTAGCGTGTTGAACAAGAACTATGCCGCTGAGATTGAGGCGATGTATGCGGAATAATTAATAAGGAATAAGACAAGATTAATCGAAGTGTCATTCTGAGCAATGCGAAGAATCTGTAAACATTCATTTTGTGCATTCAGATTCTTCACTTCGTTCAGAATGACACTTGTTTTGTAAAGGAAGAATTTGTACTTTTGCGTCCAATAAAAATCTTAATCTAATCAGAACTATGGATACCGTAAACGTATTGAAGTCGTCGGTCATTGCCGGAATCTGCATCGGTATTGCCGGTATCGGCTTTTTGGCAACCCGTGATATAGTGGGCAGCGTGTTGTTTGCTTTTGCACTTTTGACTGTAGTTGCCTATAAATTGAAACTTTATACCGGGACGGCCGGTTTTATCAAGAAGGGTGAATTACCTTTCCTGTTACTTGTGTTTGTGGGAAATGTCAGCGGTTGTTTGCTGATGTCCCTGTTGGCCCGCTTGTCGCCTATGCCTTTGCAAGAGTCGGCCCAGGCCATTCTGGAAGGCCGTTTGGCTACAGGACCCCTGCATGGAGGCTTGTTGTCCATCGCTTGTGGGTTTATCATGACCACTGCCGTGACTTTCGCCCGTAAGGGGAACAATCTGCCGTTGCTTTTTGGCGTACCTCTCTTCATAACTTGTGGTTATCCGCACTGTATGGCCGATGCTTTCTTCTATCTTTGTGTACCTCTTGATTTCTGGATGGCAAACTTAGGCAGTATCCTCGGTTTTTATGTTTGTATCGTGCTGGGAAATTTTGTGGGATGCAATTTCTATCGTCTGGTAATGGGTAGTAATCCATAATTTTGTTGTATCTTTGCACCTCAATTTAGAAAAGAACTGAAAATGATAACAATAGACCAACTGAAAGACGTAAAGGAACGTACTGCAGCCTTGGAAAGATACCTCGACATCGAAGGCAAGAAGGTTCAAGTGGAAGAAGAACAGCTCCGTACACAGGCTCCAGGATTCTGGGATGATGCCAAGAAAGCCGAAGCGCAGATGAAGAAGGTGAAGGAACTGCAGAAATGGATTGACGGATACAAGGAAGTGAAGACTTTGGCTGATGAACTGGAACTGTCGTTCGATTTCTATAAGGAAGAAATGGTGACTGAAGAGGAAGTGGATGCGGCATACGCCAAAGCCATAGCCGAAGTGGAAGCCTTGGAATTGAAGAATATGCTTCGTCAGGAAGCCGATTCGATGGATTGTGTGCTGAAAATCAATTCGGGTGCCGGCGGTACGGAGAGTCAGGACTGGTCGTCCATGCTGATGCGTATGTATATGCGTTGGGGTGAAACCAATGGTTACAAGGTGAGTGTAGCCAACCTTCAGGAAGGTGATGAAGCGGGTATCAAGACCGTGACTTTCAACATCGAAGGAAGCTTTGCGTATGGTTACTTGAAGGGTGAGAATGGCGTACATCGTTTGGTACGTGTATCTCCTTACAATGCACAAGGTAAGCGAATGACATCGTTTGCTTCCGTGTTTGTGACTCCGTTGGTGGACGATAGTATCGAAGTAAATATTGAACCTGCACGTATGAGTTGGGATACGTTCCGAAGTGGCGGTGCCGGTGGTCAGAACGTAAATAAGGTGGAATCGGGTGTCCGTTTGCGTTATCAGTATAAGGATCCATATACCGGTGAGGAAGAAGAAATCTTGATTGAAAACACCGAAACACGTGACCAACCGAAAAATAAGGAAAATGCACTCCGCCAGTTGCGCTCTATCCTTTATGACAAGGAATTGCAACACCGTATGGAAGAACAGGCGAAGGTGGAAGCTGGGAAGAAGAAAATTGAATGGGGGTCGCAGATCCGTAGCTACGTATTCGATGACCGTCGGGTAAAGGACCATCGTACAAACTATCAGACTTCGGACGT
Organism: Bacteroidaceae bacterium; assembly: GCA_017416735.1. Lineage (GTDB taxonomy): Bacteria > Bacteroidota > Bacteroidia > Bacteroidales > Bacteroidaceae > Phocaeicola. The sequence goes on from JAFQBF010000042.1 coordinate 10,025, forward strand.
GAATGGAGTGATGGATGGTAAGATAGATGGCTTCATCAAGGCCTACTTGATGGAATTCTCGGGTGCAGAGAACGAATAAAAAACGAGAAAGTGTTTGTTTTCTTGCGAAAAGGTTGTACTTTTGGGGTACTTTATGGAAAATGAAAGTTAAACCTTAAAAATACATACTTATGGGAAAGAATAAAGCTCAAAGAAAAGCGGCTTACAACAAGCGCGAAGAAGAAAAGGCAAAGAAGGTGCTTCGAAATGTCATCATTGCTTTGGTAGTGATTGCCGTAGGTTTCATTGCAATTTCGCAGTTGGTGTAAGAAAAATAAAGAGAGAGAGGGCAAGTGTCCTCTCTCTTTATATATAATAAGGTATATGGCACAGGAAATAGAACGGAAGTTTTTGGTCAAGGATGATAGCTATAAGGCATTGGCTTATCATGCGAGCCGTATTGCGCAAGGATATATTTGCAGTATGCGGGGAAGAACGGTGCGTGTTCGTATCCGTGACGAGAAAGGATATCTCACCATCAAAGGACCGGCAGATGCGGCTGGCCTTGGCCGATATGAGTGGGAAAAGGAAATTCCTTTGGAAGAGGCAAGGGAGTTGATGAAACTTTGTGAACCGGGAATGATAGACAAGACCCGATATTTGGTCCAAGCGGGAAAGCATGTGTTCGAGGTGGATGAATTCTATGGCGAGAATGAAGGCCTGACCATTGCTGAAGTGGAGCTGGCAGCCAAGGATGAAGTGTATGAAAAACCGGACTTTGTAGGTGAAGAGGTGACGGGGGATGTTCGTTATTACAACTCTTTTTTGATGAAAAAACCCTATCGTAGTTGGTAGAAAACACCTGCTGACTGTTATTTGAAGGGGGAGAAACTGTTATTTGGCAGTTTCTCCCCCTTCTGTTGTCAGTTTTTATACCTGGATGCTTCTGAAAACACGCTAAACTTGCAGCAGAAACTTAAAAACAGCGATTATGAGAACATCCAATTTTACGCAGAATTTATTAGGAATGCAGTCAGAACTTCATCGATTTGCATTGAAATTAACAGCCGACAATGAAGAAGCCAACGACTTGTTGCAGGAAACTTCCTTGAAAGCTTTGGACAATGAAGATAAATATACACCAGATACCAACTTTAAAGGTTGGATGTACACCATTATGCGAAACATTTTTATCAACAATTACCGTAAGACCGTGCGCGACCAGACATTCGTCGATCAGACAGACAACTTGTATCATCTGAATCTTCCTCAAGATTCTGGTTTTGAATCCACCGAAGGTAACTACGACCTGAAGGAAATCCGTAAGATCGTCCATTCGCTCCCTAAAGAATATAGGGTGCCGTTCTCCATGTATGTTTCCGGATTCAAGTACCGTGAAATCGCGGAAAAGTTGGCTTTGCCCATTGGTACGGTAAAAAGTCGAATATTCTTCACTCGTCAGCGTCTGCAAAGAGATTTGAAGGATTTCCGTTGAACTTGACCCTCTATCTTCACAATATATAACTAGACTTTTCATCATTGCGTCGGCTGTTCGTGAGAATCGCCGGCGTTTCTTTTAGGCTGTTTCCAAAAGAAAGGTTGAAGAATGTAGTGCCCAATCAGTGCTGCAAGGATAACTCCTAAGCTGTTGGCTGCAAAATCCAGCCAGTCGCCGCCCCGGTGTTCGGTGCAGTAGGCCTGCATCAGTTCGATGGCGCCGCTTAGCAGGATAGGCAACACGATACCTCCGATGCACATACGCAGCTTGTCCATGGCTTGATGGTTGCGCAGGTATTCTACCCATAACAGAAAGCAGAGTCCGCCATACATACAGATATGCACTAACTTGTCGATTCCTGGGATATTTTCCATATCCGTTTGTGGAGGCTTGAAGAAAGACAGGTAAAAAATGATGGCAACAACCAGTAATGTCAGCGGATATTTCTTTAAATAATATAGCATACGATATTTTATTTTAAATTAGAGTACAAAGCTACGATTATTTTTATACATTTGCGGTCTCAAAAGGTTTATTATATTAAATTGAAAGTTTTTAAAAAGATGAGTGAAAGAGTTAATTTCGGAAGTAGAATAGGGGCGATTTTGGCTGCGGCAGGGTCGGCAGTCGGTTTGGGTAATATCTGGCGTTTCCCATACGAGGCCGGTAATCATGGAGGTGCGGCATTTATCCTGATTTATTTGGCTTGTGTCCTTTTGATGGGTATGCCGATTATGATTGCAGAATTTACGGTAGGTCGTCGTTCGAAGGCGAGTACAGGGCGGGCTTTTGCTGTCTTGGCGCCTGGTACCCAATGGAAATGGATCGGTTTCTTGGGTGTATTGGCCGGATTATTGATTTTGGGCTATTACTCGGTGGTAGCTGGATGGACGTTGGAGTATATTGTAGCCTCGGCGACGAACAGTTTTGCAGGAAAGGGACCGGATGATTTTGTCGCTTCCTTCCAGGAGTTTTCTCAAGATCCGTTCCGTCCGTTGTTGTGGCTGTTGGCTTTCTTGTTTTTCACTCATTATATTGTCGTAAAGGGTGTGAAGGACGGTATCGAGAAGTCTGCCAAGATTATGATGCCGGTGTTGTTTATCCTGATTGTCGTATTGGCTATTTGTTCCATCACTTTGCCCAATGCAGATAAAGGACTTGAATTCTTGTTGAAACCGGATTTCAGCAAGGTGAATGCGGATGTCTTCTTGGGAGCTATGGGACAGGCTTTCTTCTCGCTGAGTTTGGGGATGGGGTGTCTTTCTACTTATGCATCTTATTTCGGTTCTGATACCCGTTTGGGTAAGACGGCACTCAGTGTGGGGGTAATCGACACGATGATAGCTATTTTGGCAGGATTGATTATTTTCCCGGCTGCTTTCTCGGTCGGTATTCAACCGGATGCGGGGCCTTCGTTGATTTTCATCACTTTGCCTAATGTTTTCCAACAGGCTTTTGGTGGTGTACCTTTCTTGGCTATGCTCTTCTCGCTGATGTTTTATATCCTGTTGGCTTTGGCTGCTTTGACATCTACCATTTCTTTGCACGAGGTGGTAACAGCTTATTTGAATGAACGCTTCAAGATTAGCCGTAGCCGTGCTGCATGTTTGGTAACATTATTCTGTGTAGTGACAGGGGTTATGTCTTCTCTGTCATTGGGCGTCTGGGAAGACAAGTTCTTCGGTCTTGGATTCTTTGACTTACTGGATTTCGTAACGGCCAAGTTGATGCTTCCGTTGAGTGGGTTTCTGGTTTGTCTCTTTGTAGGATGGTATTTGAAGCGTTCGATCGCATTCGATGAGTTGACCAATTATGGCTTATTGAAAGCTCCTTATTTCCCGGTCTATATGTTCATCTTGAAGTTTTTTGCTCCAATTGCCATTTTGCTGATTTTTGTGAATGAATTGGGTTGGTTGCCCTAAGTCATGTGGAAGGATTTCTTTTATTATACAAAAAGTGAACGGAGGGCGGTTTATGTACTTTTGGTGCTAATCGCCCTCTTGGTCGTTGCTATTGTAGTAGTACCAGGTCCGGTGGAACATTCGGCCACTGAAATGCTTTCAGCCGATTCTGTAAAAAGGGAAAATATTGCAACTCAAACGGATGGTTGGAAAAAGGATTCTTATGCTGTTAAAGGAAAAGATATTCCTGTATCCTTGGTGTTGTTCGACCCTAATTTGGCCGATTCCATCGAACTTGTCCGTTTGGGATTGCCTCCTTATGTGGTACGCAATGTTATTAAGTACCGACAAAAGGGAGGTTGCTTTCGTACGCCTGAATCTTTTTCCCGAATTTATGGGCTGACTGAAGAGAAGTTTGAGGAGCTGAAACCATACATCCGTATTTCTGATTCTTTTGTCCCGAAACCCACAATGCGGAAGCCTGAAAGTCCACAAACAAGCTGGAAGTCCGAAAAGAAAGATACTTTCCAGCGCCAGTTTAAATATCCGGAAGGAACATTGCTTGCTGTTAATGGTGCTGATACTACTGAAATGAAAAAGATACCGGGAATAGGAAGTGGTATCTCCAAGATGATTGTAGCCTATCGGGAACGTTTAGGGGGCTTCTATTCGTTGGAACAATTGGCAGAAGTGAAGTTCGTGACTCCGGAGCTTTTGGAGTGGTTTACATTGGACGAAGTGGAAGTACGCAAGCTGTCCATCAATAAAGCGAGTTTGGAGGAACTCCGTGCTCATCCTTATATCAATTATTACCAGGCCAAGGTTATGGTAGAACATCGTCGTAAAAAGGGGAAAATAACAAGTCTTTCCCAGCTCTCCTTGTATGAGGAGTTTACTGAGAAAGACTTGCAACGTATTTTTCCTTATATAAGTTTTGATTAATGCTGGTAACCGGCTGCTTCTGCAATCTTTCCAGGTATTTCCGTGTTGTCCATACGTCCTTGGAAAAGTTGTGCGTTGGCTCCAATGGCATATACGGGTACGTAACCTGCCGAGTGATCGCCGCTGGCCCATCCAACCCGTGCTATGTGGTTCAGTATCCGTTTGGCTTCTCCGGCCAATGGCTCGTTTTGTTGGTATTCGCTCTTTTCTAAGTCAATGGGTTGGTTGCTGAATGATTTGTCATAAATTGCTTTCAGACGGGCTTCTTGTTTTTCGTCCAGCTTGATGTTTGCCCAAAAACCGAAGTTGTCTTTCAGGGCTTCTTGTACAGCCTCCCAAGGAACTTGGTTCTTGTATTTCTTTCTAAGTCCATTGAGGATATTTGTGAATTCGCCTTCACTCACTTTTTGTTCCTTGAATGCTTGTAGGTTCAAGTAGTATGACCCGATGCCAAGAGCCATGCCGCCTGTCTCGTGGTCGGCAGTAACGACTATCAGTGTTTCGTCCGGATGCTGCTCGTAAAACTCATAGGCTACTTTTACCGCTTCGTCCAAATCCTGGACTTCTGTCATTACGGTTGCTCCATCGTTACTATGAGCTGCCCAGTCAATTTTACCTCCTTCTACCATCAGGAAGAATCCTTGATTGTTGTTCTTGCTGAGGAAGTTGATTCCTGCCCGGGTAATGTCTGCCAAACTGAGGTCACCTTTCTTTCGGTCGATGGCGTATGGAATAGAACTGTTGTCCTTGGCCGAAGCTGCTTCGGATTGGAACAGAATCATCTTTTCGGCTTTTTTTGCTTTTTTCTGGTAGTCTTTGTAACCGCGTGCCAATGTGAAACCGGCTTTTTGGGTCAGGGTGTATAGACTTTCGTATGTTTTACCATCTTTGGCTCTGGTATTATTGGGGTCGAGGAAATCTGATGCAGCATAGAAATCGAAGTTTGCTTCAATTAAGTCCAAACCGATGTTGTAATAACTGCTTCGACTGCCTTGGTGGGCATAGAATGCTGCTGGGGTAGCATGGTCGATGCTGACACTGGAGCTTACGCCTACCCGGTATCCGTTGGCTTTGGCCCAAGTAGCTACGCTGCTTACTTCAGTGGTCAAGTCTTTCTGTACTCCTAATGCACCATTCTTGGTCTTGCTTCCGGTGGCTAAAGCAGTGCCAGCGGCAGCCGAGTCGGTCACTCCGTTGGTTGCGGAGAAAGTCGTGACCATGGTTGCATAAGGAAATTGAGTGAAAAGGAGTGGGCTGATGCCAATTTCACCTTTTAGCTCGGATTGATACATTTCTGTGCCATGTACGTGGTTTACACCCATTCCATCACCGATGAAATAGAATACATACTTGGCTTGTTGTGCCTGCATGGATACAATGCATGTCAACAAGGCGATAAGAATAAAGGAAATCTTTTTCATTTTTATTAGAATATAAATGTGTTTTTAATACTACAAAGGTAGAAAAAGATTGGGAAAAGATGAACGGATTTCTTGGGAATTTAGTTTTAATTGAAGAAAGTTTGTAACTTTGTGGATGATAAGAATACGGATATTATTAATATTAGGATTATGATTTTTACAGCGGAGAATATTTTGTTGATTGGGGCTATCCTTATTTTTTTCAGTATTTTAATAAGTAAAACCGGTTACCGTTTTGGTATCCCGACCCTTTTGCTTTTCCTATTGGTAGGGATGGGGTTTGGTAGCGATGGCTTGGGGCTACAGTTCAGTAGCGCTGCCGACGCCCAGTTCATCGGTATGATGGCGTTGAGTATCATCCTTTTTACGGGTGGTATGGATACGAAACTACAGGAAATTCGCCCGGTATTGGCCCAAGGGATATTGCTTTCTACCGTTGGAGTGTTGATGACAACCCTTCTGACGGGTGCTTTCATTTATTTTCTTTCGTCTTTCACGCCCACGGATATTTCTTTGCCGCTGCTCTCTTGCTTGTTGTTGGCGGCTACCATGTCATCTACCGATTCAGCTTCGGTATTCAACCTGCTTCGTTCGCAGAAGATGAATTTGAAAGAAAACCTTCGTCCGATGTTGGAATTGGAAAGTGGTAGTAATGACCCGATGGCATATATGCTTACCATTGCGCTCATTCAGGTAGTGGCCAGTGGCGGTGATTTACATATTGGATTAGTGGTAAAGGATTTGTTGGTTCAATTCTTCTTCGGTGCGGTTATCGGTTTTACATTGGGTAAACTTGCAGTTTGGTTGGTCAATAAGATTGGTCTTTCCAATGCTTCATTATACCCTATTTTGCTGCTTAGCTTGGTTTTCATCACTTTTACAACTACCGATTTGCTGAAAGGAAACGGCTATTTGGCTGTATATGTGGCTGGTGTGGTCGTTGGTAATGCTAAACTGGTTTATCGGAAGGAAATCAATACGTTTATGAATGGTTTGACTTGGTTGGTTCAAATCGTCATGTTCCTTTCTTTAGGTTTGTTGGTGAATCCGCATGAGATGGTCGATGTGGCGCTTGTGGCTTTGCTCATTGGCGTATTTATGATTGTTGTGGCACGCCCTGTGAGTGTATTCGCATGTTTGCTTCCTTTCCGTAAGATGAGTAACCGCGCCCGTTGGTTTGTTTCTTGGGTAGGTTTGCGTGGAGCTGTACCTATTATTTTTGCGACTTATCCAGTAGTGGCACAAGTCCCCGGCTCGAATCAGATTTTCAACATCGTGTTTTTCATTACATTGCTCTCGCTCATTTTCCAAGGCATGACGATTGCTTCAGGTGCCCGTTTCTTGCACCTTGATTTGCCGCAGGAAAAAGAAGGCAATGAATTTGGAGTTGAATTGCCGGATGAGATAGATACTCAATTGCGCGATGTGACATTGACAGCCGAGATGTTGTCCAAAGGCAACCGCTTGGTGGATATGAAGATGCCGAAAGGCACTCTGGTGATGTTGGTTAAGCGTGGAGAAGAGTTTATTATTCCGAATGGTCAGGTAGAATTGCATGAGGGCGACAAGTTGCTGCTCATTTCCGAAAATCCCAAAGAATAGTCAGTATAAAAAGAAAACAGCTACGTAAAACGTAGCTGTTTTTTTATGTGGTGCCACCAGAAAATGAGTTCCATTTCTAAATGGCTCTATATCTTTGCGTTAAAGAATCGCTGCAAACGTAATCTCCCGCTATTGCTCCACCTAAATTCTGCATCATTCTGCAGTGTCTCGCAGAGTCGAGTTCCTACTTTGATGCAAAGGTAGTGAAAATATTTGAAACATAAATGGCTACACTAAAATTTTGCTCCACCTCAGTTCGGAATCACTACTAGTAGGTATAAAACAATGCCAAATATTATTTCCTTGGTATATCTTTTAATTTGATTTTACCACTTTTGATAGATGCTCCATCTGCATTCAAACGCCAACTTATTTCAATATCTTGATTAAGATTTGCATTTGGTTGCAAGACAATGCCTTTGTGTACACCTGTCATACCAGGAAGTATCGGCACAATACGGGGAAAACCATACTTTATATTTGTTGGAGTGCTACCTTCAAGAATATCACAATACAAGTTTTCACGACGCATAGTAACAAAACCGTCTTTTACTTCTGCAATATCAAACTCTTGTCCTGTAGCAACGATATTTCCGGGTAATTTTACAAAATAGTGAACATGTTCTGCTACAATTGTTCCGACATTTCTAGGAATACAATTTAGAACCAATATTGCTCTTTGCACAATTTGCGGCTGAGCAGGCATGGGTGAACCATATAGAGGATTATATGTTGGTTGTATCCAATATAATTCCTGTTTTG
>JAFQBF010000189.1 GCA_017416735.1 Bacteroidaceae bacterium
CGGGGCATCTACCGTTGCTTGGTCTTTAACAGGATTTTGAAATTTTCCTACGATTTCAAGATGTCAAAACCAAAGCGTAGTAAACGCCTTTCATTATGTCTGTTCCACAAAGGAACATGCAAAGCTAAAAAATAGTTAGGAGAAATGAAAGGATTTGGGCGGAAAAGTGTTTCTACAAGGAATTTGACGAAACTCCTTGCACTCCTGCCACCGGCGATTAAGTCATTGACGGACAAGACATAACGGGTGGCAGGAGCCCTTACACCTTCCTGCCACCCGTACACCCGACACATTATAAAGCTTATTGCGGAAGCTTTATAAGCTTATCGATGATGCGTTACTAAGCTTCCGCGATAAGCTTTAGAAGATTGTCGGGAACAAATAGTTTATTCGACCAACGCTTCAGCAACTTTTTGGATTTCTTCTGCAAGAAAAAATTTTTCTTCTGCATAAAACGAAAATACGTGAAGACGTTTTTATTTTTCGCCTTCGCGAATTTGGTTGATGTATTCAGATCCTTCGCTTAAGGATGACACTCGTAAGGGGTGGCAGCAGGGTGGCAGGACTCCTGCCACCCGTTTCCAACTGTGTAACAATCAGTTAAGACCCGGTGGCAGGAGTGGAAGGAGTTTCGGTTATTCTATGGATTCTGCTGATATTTCGTTGATTTTTATTGCAAATGCATCTTAAAAAACTTAACTTTGTCTTCAAATGTACATATGCGATGAAAAAGGAATATCAATCAACGAACAGCATAAACCGTCGGGAGTTTCTCAGACGTCTCAATGCGGCTATGGCCGTTGCAGGTGTACCAGCACTGACTGGTTGCCAAACAAACAAGGATGGCTCACAAGCCGGAACATCCACCTCTACGCCCAAGAAGGAGGGAGGCATGACTTATCGGACTACCCCAACAACAGGCGACAAGGTATCGCTGTTAGGATATGGATGTATGCGTTGGTTTACCCTCAGGGACAAGGAGACGGGCATCATCGACCAGGAAGGAGTGAACCGGCTGGTGGACTACGCCATCGAACACGGTGTGAACTACTTCGACACCGCTCCCGTATATTGTGACGGTGAGTGCGAACGGGTGACCGGCATTGCCCTCAACCGCCATCCTCGGGACAAGTACTATATAGCTGCCAAGATTTCCAACCTCGACCCAAGCACCTGGAGCCGTGAAGAAACATTGAAAATGTACAACAATTCCTTCAAGGAGCTACAAGTGGACTATATCGACTACCTCTTGCTTCATGGAGTGGGGATGGGCGGTATGGAAGAAATTGAAGGCCGTTTCTTGAACAATGGTGTGCTGGATCATCTGTTGGAAGAACGCAGAAAAGGACGCATCCGCAACTTAGGCTTCTCCTTTCATGGCGATGTGAAGATTTTCGACCATCTGCTTTCCTGGCACGATGCCGGCCGATACACCTGGGACTTCGTCCAGATTCAGCTCAACTATGTGGATTGGCGACACGCGCAGGAAGAGCATGCCCGCAACATCAATGCCGAATACCTGTATGGCGAGTTAGCCAAGCGGAACATCCCTTCCGTCATCATGGAACCTCTGTTGGGCGGTCGTCTGGCCAATGTGCATGCCCACATCGCCGCTATCCTGAAGCAACGCCGTCCCGATTTGTCCATCGCCTCGTGGGCTTTCCGATTTGCAGGTACACACCCCATGGTCTTGTCCGTGCTTAGCGGTATGCCTTATATGGAGCATCTGAAGGAAAACATCGAGACCTATTCGCCATTGGAGCCCCTGACGCAAGACGATATGGATTTCTTGGACTCCACGGCGCAGAAGTTTGTCCGCTATCCGCTCATTCCGTGCAACGATTGCAAGTATTGCATGCCTTGTCCGTATGGCATCGACATTCCCGGCATCCTCCTGCATTTCAACAAATGCATCAACGAAGACCGCATGCCCGTCAGCTCCATGGAGTCCAACTATCGGGAGCTTCGCCGTGCCTTCCTCATTGGCTACGACCGTTCCGTGCCCAAGCTCCGCCAGGCCGACCATTGCACGAATTGCGGCATCTGCGTAAAGAAATGTCCGCAACGCATCAACATCCCCAAGCAGATGAACCGCATCGACCGGTTTGTGGAATCCTTGAAGCAAGGCAAGGAATTTGATGACAAGACCAACTATTTGTGGTCGAGGTAGGAGAAAACATCCCGAAAATTACCACCTATATTGTACCGCAACCAAACATTCTCTGGGGCGTATCTTCATCCACGAGGTAAAACTACGCACATCCGAATAGGTAGTATATCGATACTCCTCCTGATTGAACAAATTATTGAGGCTGAGTGTCCATCGCCACTTGCCTGCATTGTATTGAATCCCCACATCCGCCAACCAAGTGCTCTTGCTTTCATCAGCAGAGAGTTCGTTGTAATAATGCTCACCGTTCAGATTCAGGCTCAAGTCCTCATTGCCGATACTGAGCGAAAGACGTTGTTGCACCTCCCAAAGGGCAGGAAGGGAGGTGCTGATGCGTGTCTCGCTTCGGGTAAGCGTAGATTGATAGGAAGCGGAGAACCAGACGGAGGGTGTCCAACTGATTTTCGGCTTCAAGCTCAGCCAACGGGTTTCGTAAGGCTGAATGATGCCTTGACCGGCTTGCTTGCCCTTGCCATAATTGTAGATTCCTTCCAACGAGGCTTTCAGATTCCAATCGTAGAAGCCTTTGGAAATGATGCTTCGAACCTGATAATTCTCGGTTCGATTCCGATGCTCCAAGGAGGTAAGCACGAAGTCTTTTCCTTGATAGTCGGTATGCGTCAAATAATCCCGTCGGGTATTGAAATGGCTGAGCATCAATGTCCAGAAGAATTCCTTGACGGGTCGTTTGTATTCGGTATAGAGCATATAGCTTTGGCTTTGGATATTTCCTATTTCTTCCTTCATCTGCACCAAGGTACGATAGTCGGCATAATAGGTCGAGGGATAAAACGCTTCAGGATTTTCCGACTGATGATGGAGGCTGGCCGAAGCCTGAATACTCCATTTGGACGAAATGTTATGACGCATATACAACCGGGGATTGAAATGCGTCCGGCTTTCCTTTTGATTCGGATAACGTTCCCAATCCACGACAGGGGTAGCAGTTATGCGGAAATTATTCCTTTCCCAACTGAAGGTAGGTTGGGCATAAAGCTGAAGCCGATGTGCCTTGAAGTCCTCCATAGAGGTCAATCGTCCGTTAATGCCTGTAGTCAACTCGATACCAAAGCCGTTTCTCTTGCGGAGGTAATAGAAGTGGTTGTCCGTATAGGCCTGATGAAGGTCGATGTCCTGCTTCGTGTCCCCGAACTTCAGTGACGAGGGCAGATACGTGTAATGCAGATAGGAGCGAAGCCCCCACGTGTGGCTCTCCTTATTATACATCGTGTTGAAGCGGTTTTCGGCTTCCACTTGTTCGGTACGGCTGAGTTGGGTCAAGTCAAAATCCCCTCGCATTTCGCTCCAAACGTCGGCGCGTTTTCCTTGAAACGTCAGCACGTTTCGGGTGAAGGCTTGGTCGGCATTCTTTTCGTAATCCCAATCGGCACGCAGAAGGTCGGTACGGAGGCGATGGTCTTGCGTATCGACAATGCGAAGGGTGTCCGAGGGATAATGATACGTCTCGTCCGTTCCTTGCTTGCGCCCTTGCTCATCGTGCAGATAGCGGAAGGAGAGGCGGTTTTGCTTGATTTCGTCTTTGCGGCGAATGCGGTTCAGGGAAAGCAGATGGGTATCGTTGTCCAACAAGCGGTGCTTTTCCAAGGGCATCGAGAAAGCAGGTACACCGACAAGCATCGGTATCTCCTCCGATGAATGGACATCATTGGACGTAAGTTGTTGAAGCTCGGTGGTCAGGTCCTTGCCCGAATGATTACCCTTGTACGTATAGAGCCCTTGTTTGCCTTTCGCCAACTGAAGGGCATTCAAGCGAACATCGTACAAAGGTTCATCACCATAGCCAAAGGCAGCTTGGGTGTTCCATATCCACTTGGCACGGGCTTCGGGCTTGAGCTTCAGGTTCAAGGCAATCTTGTCCGTGGGTACCTTGTTACGGAGCGAACGGATGGGTTGGTGGCGCTCGATGACTTCGGCACTCTCCACGGCATCAGCCTTCAGGTTCTCGTTCACCTGATTGTAGCTTCCGCCCGTCACGTCCATCCCCTCCACATAAAAGTTACTGATGGCCTTCCCCTGATAACTGATTTGTCCTGTGTTCTCATCCACATCAATGCCGGGGAGTTTCTTCAGCACATCCTTCACATTGCTGTCCTTGCTTGTGGCAAAACGGGCGAGGTCGTATTTTATGGTGTCTTGACGCATCGAGATTCGTCCGCTTTGGATGGTCACTTCCTTCAAGGCAATGGCATCGGGAAGCAGCTCGATACGCATTTCTTTTCCGAGAATAGCCGGCAAGGTTTTCTTCTTGTAGCCTAAGTAGGTTATGCTGATATTCAATGCCTTGAATTCAGAGCGTTTGAATGAAAACCGTCCTTCGCCATCAGTGATGGCATAGTCGAGAATGGAGGTTTCGCCCTCCCGATGGAGGGTGACGGTAGCGCCTGGAAGAGGTTCACGGGTCAGGCTATCCGTCACTTGTCCACGGAGGGTCTGTGCTTGTGTGTGGCAAGCGATAAGAGAGAATAGTATGAGTAAAGTCGTTTTCATCATTTATTTATTGATTTCAATGGGATTATAAGGTTCCGAGAATTTCTTGATAGGATTGCCCTGTCCGTCCGTTATGTTGATTTTGACATTAGGAGACGTGGCCTCCATAAAGCCAATCGGATCGGAATAAAACCGTTCGTACATCTTGTCGAGTTCCTTTCGGCTCAACTTCTCGCGTCCCTTCGTATGAATCAGAATGGGCTTGGCATCGCGGGATTGTTCCAACCCCGTACAAGTGAAGCTGAAATGTCCCCGGCTATCCTCAGCCTTGAGGATAAGTCCAGGCAATCCATAAAGTTTCCAAGGTCCGTCAGAAACAGGTACTTCCATCGTGTACCAAGCTGTATAGTCACGTCCCCTGAATCGGCAAGTCGCCTTTTGGCAAGGATAGGAGAGGATGGTCATCGTGTCGGAATGGAGTTGCCATTCGGGACATTCGTTATCCTCCTCGCAAAGAATGTTGGTCGTGGCAAGGCGGTCGATGGTGGTTACTTTTCCCATCGGATGGTTCTTGAAAATCTGGTAGCTGACGCTACTGTAACCATAAGCCTGTGCGTGTTGGGTAATGGTTTCTTGCGAAGCACCGGCCTTGTAATCGGCGGTCAATACAGAGTCA
>JAFQBF010000043.1 GCA_017416735.1 Bacteroidaceae bacterium
CTGCAATCTTTTACCGGGAAATGGCTGAACTTCGTCCGCATTGACCAAGCGAAATCCTTTGAAGGAATGGAAGGACTGCTTTTCTTGGCTACTCCCGACATGCTTTCGGGACTTACCACCTGGGCTTATTTCGACAACGACCGAGAAGATGCAGTCTGTGCCATTTTTGGGTCAGGATGCTCGGCAGTGGTCAGTCAGGCGGTGAGAGAGAACCGGACAGGCGGTCATCGCACCTTCCTCGGGCTGTTCGATCCATCAGTCCGCCCTTATGTCGGAGCCAATGAACTAAGCTTCGTCATTCCAGCCAACCGTTTCACCTCGATGATGAAAACGATGCGTGAATGTTGCTTGTTCGGCACCCATGCCTGGAACAAAGTGAGAGCAAGAATCAATGAATGATCCATATTTTAATATTGTCCGATTGTTGACCTCGAAGGAGATTACAACTTCGACAATTTATTTGAATAGATAAATAAGCTAAATAAAAAAATGATAGGAACCATTGTAAACACCTGCACCATCATCGTAGGCAGTATCGTAGGCGCTGCGATGAACCGGGGAATCAAGGAGAAATATAAAGAAACATTGTACACAGGATTGGGACTGGCTTGCTTAGGCATTGGTCTGAATGCCGTAATCAGCAATTTCAGCAAGAGCGAATATCCGGTGCTGTTCATCGTATCAATTGCCATAGGAAGTGTGGTCGGTACTGCACTGAACCTGGACGGCCGGTTTGCCGACTTGATCAACAAACGGTCAAAAGGTAATCAGAACAACAACCTTGCCGACGGGCTGTCCACCGCCATCCTGCTCTATTGCATCGGCCCCCTTGCCATGCTCGGACCGGTCATCAGTGCGCTGAAGGGTGACAATACCTTCCTCTACACCAATGCAACACTCGACTTGGTGACATCCGCCGTCTTTGCCAGCACTTACGGTATTTGGATGATATTGGCAGCACCCGTCCTCTTTTGTTGGCAAGGCATGTTCTATCTGGTAGCAAAGGTATCGAGTACCGCCATCAGTGATGCACTTATGGCAGAATTGCTGATTGTAGGCGGGCTGATGATTGTCGCCTCGGGGCTGTCTCTGCTCAAACTGAAGGACTGCAAGACACTGAATATGTTGCCCTCATTGCTTGTTCCCGTCTTGTGGTTTTTGGTGAAAAGCCTGATTGACACTTTGGGCTGAACGAAGAAACAAAGAGCCGTCTGAAGCAAAATTTTCCAGACGGCTCTTTCCATATCGAAACGAAAGTTACTTCAAACGAGCAATCCATTCGGCCACGTCTTTCAACACTTCTTCGGAAACCGTTTCCTCTATCAGGTTATACTCGGCCACACTCCCTAACGTGCAATGCTGGAAAAGGTGATTCAAACCTTTATATTCCTTGATAACCGTCTGGCCGTTAGAAGGCAACAACTCACGCAAAGTTCCCAAGTTGGAAGCTGGAAGTACCTGTACGTCAAGCTGACCATTGACGGCCATGACCGGACAATGAATGTTCACAATATCCTTTCGAGGGTCATATTGGGAGAAAAAATCCAGCCAAGGGCTCGGTGTTTGGAAAACCGTAAGCAAATTCTTCTTCCAAGCCTCCGGAAGTTGTACTTCCATCCGTTTCAAAAGAGCATCCAACGTTGCTTCATCAGCCTGATAAGGCGACCCACCTGTACGGACTTCACAGACTTCCGTCAATGCCCGACAATAATCCTTAGCCATTTGATCGGACAAGCCACTCATACGCAAGAGGATATAGTTCTGTTCGGAAAGGACCTCGATTCCTTTGATGGACGTCCCTGCCAAGCTGACAATGAAATCCACTTCCCTTTCGGGGCGAGCAGCCAACATCAATGCAACCGTTCCTCCTTCACTATGGCCCAATACACCCACTTTATCGAATAAGCCCAATGATTTCAGGAATTTCACTCCCGCCAACGCATCCAAAGAATTGTTGTATGTGGTTAGATTACGTACATCTCCTACCGACTTTCCTACTCCTCGGTCATCATATCGCAAGGAAGCAATGCCATGCTTTGCCAGATAATCCGCCCATACGGCAAAAGGTTTGTGGTCGAACAGTTCTTCGTCACGATTCTGCAGGCCGCTTCCCGTCACCATCAACACCACCGGAACTTTTTTCGAGGTATTTTTGTCAAAGCCTACCGGATAAGTCAGCGTGCCAGACAAGGTTGCATCATCCTTTTCATTACGGAAAGTAACCTCCTCTGTAACATACGGGAAAGGAGGCTGAGGGGTTTGAGGACGATTCAACGTTACCTTTCCCGGAGAAAGCACTAACGGAGCTGTAAATCCGGCCTGAGAGAAGACACCTTCCACACGTCCCTCTTTCAGTTTCCCGCCATAACGTACTTTCAAGGCGGGCACCGATACGAGAAGCGAATCAGAAGAAACGTATTCAAGTACGGCCGGGATGCCCTTGGCACCCTGGTCGGGACTATCCATCGTACAACTTCCATCCGAAGCAATATTCAACACCACACGAATCTTTGCGCCGGAAACATCCAGCGTCCCGCTCCACGAGCCTTGGATATTCTGCGCCTGAAGATGAGCCGACAAGAGCACCAACCATAAAAAAAACAGTCTTTTCATCTTATTCCTCCCCTCTACCAATCCACCAAATCTTCAAGGTATAAAACAGTACCACACCCAGCATCAAAGTTACTGATACTGGTATAAAGGTGATGGCCACATCGGCCGGCAAACCAATGAAACTGGCCGACATAGCCAATAATATCGCCAACCAAATCAAGCCAAAGGCAATTGTCATAATGCGACACATCCGGCTTATCAAACCTATCTGACGGTAAAACACGGCCTCTTTCAAACGAACAGGCAAGTTCACCAACTTACGGTTATAGGCCGCCGAAGCAGAAATGGCCATACCCACCAGCATAATAATCGCCAACACCCAATACACGCCTTTACCCGACCAGGCATCGGCCTCCATCGCCAGATTGAAATGCGAAGGAACCGACTCCGGCGCCTTGCTATAAAGTATTCCCGTCAAGACCAATAGACTCACGGCCATAGCTGCCGCCACGAGCTCCAACAACCGGTCCGACAAGGTTATCGGCTTCTTCTTTCTGTCCCGACTCACGTCCCAAAAATCATACTTCCGATTCTCTTTTCCTACAAACAGTTTCATTCTTCGTCCTTTGCTTTTTTCTTTTTCATTCTTCCATTCTTGCGCAACGCTTCCGCTATAATCCACTGAATCTGCCCATTGATGGAGCGGAACTCATCGGCCGCCCACTTTTCAATGGCATCCATCGTTTCCGCATCCACCCTAAGCAAAAAACTCTTGGTCACTTCTTTCTTTGCCATAGCAAGAAAGGTTTAATGGTTCAACGTACCCGAATTGATGACTGGCTGGGCAGGCTCATCGGCACAAAGCACCACGAGCAAGTTGCTTACCATCGCGGCCTTCTTTTCTTCGTCGAGCTCCACGATTTCCTCGGCCGAGAGCTTGTCGAGTGCCATCTTCACCATCGACACAGCACCTTCCACAATCTTTTCACGAGCCGTAATGATGGCACTGGCCTGTTGGCGGCGGAGCATCACGGCTGCAATTTCCGGAGCGTACGCCAAATAGTTGATGCGGGCTTCCACAATCTCCATACCTGCCATTGCCAAACGTTCGTTCAACTGTTTTTCCAACTGGTCATTGATTTCATCACCGCCTCCACGGAGGGTCAATTCGTCCACCGCCTGGTCATTGTCATCGTAAGCATATTCGCCTGCCACCTGACGGAGGGCGGCATCACTCTGCACACGGACAAAGGCTTCGAATGCACTCATTCGTCCGGCTACGGTTGCTACACCTGCCTTGCTTGCCATCGTCTGCGCATCGATTTCAAACATCGCCTTGTAAGTGTCCTTCAATTTCCACACCAATACCAAGCCAATCAAAATAGGATTACCAATCTTGTCGTTCACCTTAATAGGTTCCACATCGAGGTTACGGGCACGCATCGAGAGTTTCTTCTTGTCCATAAACGGATTTACCCAATAGAAACCCGTATCCTTGAATGTTCCTTCATATTTACCAAAGAACACCATTACGCGGGCTTCGTTCGGCTCGTTGGAGAAATAGCCAGCCAACATAATGAAGAAAGCAAGCGACAGAACGATGACGGGCGCCAACACGACCAAAGAGCCATTCGTCAACCACACGCACAACACCGCCAAGGCCGGTATCACAATCAAGTTAATAAACAAGGCCAAAAAGCCATTCATCAACATACCGTTGTAAGTTCTTTCCTTTGTTTCCATAGTTATCTGTTTTTGATATTAATTTGATAGCACAAAGATGAAGACTTTTTTCAAGAAATGCAAAGGTTTGTTATATGTTTTTCAGCAGAAATCCCTATCTTTGTGCATTGATTCGTCATTTGTCATCCAGAGCGAAGCGAAGGATCTCGGGAACACAAAGTGGATGACACCGAGATTCTTCGTCACTACGTTCCTCTGAATGACAAGAATAGAGAGCAAAGGAACCATGCAGATAGATACCCGTAACCCCGAATTCCAGGATGCGCTGAACCTCATCCAATTCACCCGTCAGTCCGTTTTCCTGACGGGTAAGGCCGGCACGGGTAAATCGACCTTCTTGAAATATGTGTGTGCCAACGTGAAGAAAAAGCACGTGGTGTTGGCACCTACGGGCATCGCAGCCATCAATGCCGGAGGAAGCACCCTGCATAGTTTCTTCAAGCTCCCCTTCCATCCATTAGTGCCGGACGACCCGAACTTCAGCCTGAAAGGAGGAAAGTTGCATAGCTTCCTGAAATACTCCTCCGAGCACCGCAAGCTCATCAAGGAAATCGAATTGGTAATTATCGACGAGATTTCGATGGTGCGGGCAGACATCATTGATTTCATCGACAAGGTGCTACGGGTGTATTCACAGAATATGCGTGAGCCTTTCGGAGGCAAGCAAATCCTGTTGGTGGGCGACGTGTATCAGTTGGAGCCGGTGGTGAAGAGCGACGAACGGGAAATCCTCAACCGTTTCTACCCCACTTCGTATTTCTTCTCGGCACGAGTCTTCAACGAAATCGAATTAGTGTCTATCGAGCTGACCAAAGTGTATCGACAATCGGACAAGGCATTCGTAAGCGTCCTCGACCACATCCGAACAAACACCGCCGGAGCCGTGGACCTTCAATTATTGAACACCCGCTACGGCACCGAAATCGAAGCAAGCGAGAGCGATATGTACATCACCCTTGCCACCCGACGTGACACGGTGAACTTCATCAACGAAAAGAAGTTGGCGGAGCTTCCGGGCGAATCGGCTATATTAAAAGGTGAAATCAAGGGCGAGTTCCCCGAAAACAGCCTCCCTACGCTGATGGAATTGGAGTTGAAGCCGGGCGCCCAAATCATCTTCATCAAGAACGACCCCGACAAGCGATGGGTGAACGGAACCATCGGCACGGTGTCGGGCATCGACGAGAACGATACCATCTACGTCATCACCGAAGACGGACGGGAGTTCGACGTGAAGAAGGAACGATGGGCAAACATCCGCTACCGATACAACGAACAGGAGAAGAAAATCGAGGAAGAGGAATTGGGCGTATTCATCCAATACCCCATCCGACTGGCTTGGGCCATCACCATCCACAAGAGCCAAGGGCTGACCTTCAGCCGAGTGGTCATCGACTTCACCGGAGGCGTCTTTGCCGGAGGTCAGACATACGTGGCACTGAGCCGATGCACTTCCTTGGACGGCATCCAGCTGAAGAAACCCATCGCCCGCGGCGACATTTTCGTGCGACCGGAAATCGTGGCCTTCGCCCAACGCTTCAACAACCGGCAAGCCATCGACAAGGCGCTGAAACAGGCGCAAGCCGACATCCAATACAAGGAAGCCGTGAAGCACTTCGACGAGGGAAACTTCGAAGCCTTCCTCGACCAGTTCTTCAAGGCCATCCACTCACGCTACGACATCGAGCGACCGATAGCCAAACGATTCATCCGACGAAAGTTAGGCATCATCAACCAACTGAAAGACGAGAACCGCCAGCTGAAAGAGCGGATGCACGAGCAACAGAAAATGATGGAGAGGTACGCCAAGGAATACTACCAGATGGGTAACGACTGCATCACGCAAGCGCACGATGCCCGATCCGCCATCGCGAATTATGAAAAGGCCATCGCGTTTTACCCGAAATACCTTGACGCTTGGGTGCGGAAGGGCATCACGTTATATAATGAGGGCGACTACTACGAAGCGGAAGTCTGCCTGAACGAGGCCGTACGCCTCAGCCCGGGTTCCTTCAAGGCCATCTACAATCGGGGAAAAATCCGTTTGGCGTTGGAGAATGTAGAAGGAGCCTTGGGAGACCTCGACCGGGCCATCTCGCTGAAACCGGAGCATCCCAAGGCACACGAGCTGTTCGGTGACGCGCTGATGCGGATGGGAAAAGAGGAAGAAGCTGCCATCCATTGGGCTTTGGCAGAACGATTGAGAGACAAGAAAAAGAAAGAATAATGAAATGTCATCCAGAGCGAAGCGAAGGATCTCGTTTACACCCACGCTTATGTTTTCGAGATTCTTCGTCACTACGTTCCTCTGAATGACAAAACTATTAGAATTTATGCTTATCAAACTCTACGAAAAGAACAACAACCCCAAAGACCTCGCACGCATTGTCGAGGTATTGGAAGAAGGAGGCATCATCATCTACCCTACCGACACGATGTATGCCATCGGATGCCACGCCTTGAAAGAAAGAGCCGTGGAACGCATCTGCCGATTCAAGGGCATTGACCCGCGGAAACATAACCTCTCCATCATCTGTTACGATTTAAGCAACATCAGCGAATATGCCAAGGTGGATAACAACACCTTCAAGCTGATGAAGCGTAACCTTCCGGGAGCGTTCACCTTTATATTAAATACCGGAAGCCGATTGCCTAAGATTTTCAAGAACCGCAAGGAAGTGGGCATCCGTGTGCCCGACCACGCCGTGATTCGTGAAATCTGCCAGTTGCTCGACGCCCCGATTCTCACCACCACCCTTCCGTTGGAAGACGGCGAGGACATCGAATACATCACGACCCCCGAGCTGATAGCCGAAAAGTTCGGAGGCGAGGTGGACATCATCATCGATGGAGGCATTGGCGGTACAGAACCTTCCACTGTCGTGAACTGCACAGAGGGTGAAGCCGAGATTGTGCGTCAGGGCAAAGGTTGGCTGGAAGAATAAACACCAAAAACTATATTATTAACAATTAAAAGTAAGCATTATGATTGAAAAAGTAATGACTGGCGAATTTATGACCAAAGCACTGGACACGTGCATCGAGTTGGGAGGCCGCATCTTGGCAGCTCTCGTCATCTTCATCATCGGTAAATTCATCGTAAACTGGCTCAACAAGCTCTTTGCCAAGGCATTGGAAAAGCGCAAGGTGGATGCCAGCATCCAAAGCTTCCTGAAGAGCATCGTCAACATCACCCTCTTGGTATTGTTGTTCTTGGCGGTAATTGGCAAATTGGGCATCGAGTTGACCAGCTTTGCCGCCCTGTTGGCTTCAGCCGGTGTAGCCATCGGTATGGCTCTTTCTGGCAACTTGTCGAACTTTGCCGGTGGTGTCATCATCCTTGTGTTCCGTCCTTATAAGGTGGGCGACTATATCGAAGCCTCAACGGGTGCATCGGGAACCGTGACCGACATCCAGATTTTCCATACCGTTTTGACTACTCCGGACAATCGAGTTGTCTTTGCCCCGAACGGTGCGATGAGTGGTGCCGTAGTGACCAATTACAGCCGTAAGGACACTCGCCGTGTGGATTTCTCTTTCGGTGTAGAATACGGAACAGACTTCGAACTGGCTAAATCGACCATTATGGAAGTCATTAGCAAGGATAGCCGCATTTTGAAAGACCCGGCTCCATTCATCGAATTGGGTGCTTTGGCAGACAGCAGCGTGAACATCACCGTCCGTGTTTGGGTGAACGCCGCCGATTATTGGGGTGTAAACTTCGATATGAACAAGAATGTGTATGCTACCTTCAACGAAAAGGGCATTTCGTTCCCATTCCCGCAACTTACTGTGCATCAGGCATAAAAACAAAGAGGAGCGTTATTGCTCCTCTTTATTTTTATACTTCTTCCCCTGCCAAGCATCGCGTTCCCGCATCCGTTTCTTCACCTTGTCCGTAAACTCGTGGTTCTTCAGTCCCCAGTCGGGAGCTATCAGAAGTTCCTTGGGCGATTGCGAGACGAAACGCTCCAACACCAAGTCAGGACGGAGATGCTCCACGTAATCAATCACCAGATCGATGTACTCGTCCGCTGAATACAAATGGAAATCCTCGAGTTGATGCGCATACTCTGATGCCATACGGGTGCCCTTGATTAATTGCAGCTGATGAAGTTTCAAGGTAGTCAATGGAAGACCCGACAAAAGACCGGCTTGTGCAATAAGCCCATCGCGTTCTTCTCCAGGCAAGCCAAGGATGATGTGTGCCCCAACACGGATGCCACGGGAAGCCGTCTTGCGGATGGCTTCTTCAGCCACCTCGAAGGTATGTCCGCGATTGATGCGTTTCAAAGTTACATTGTCCGTGCTTTCCACCCCATATTCCACAATCAGGAACGTCCGTTTGTTCAGCTCCTCCAGGTAATCGAGCAATGCATCGGGCATACAATCGGGACGGGTACCGATAACCAGCCCTACCACATCCTTTACCTGCAAGGCTTCCTCGTATTTCCGCTTGAGTTCTTCCAACTCGGCATACGTATTGGTATATGCCTGGAAATATGCCAAATACTTCATATCCGGATATTTACGGGCAAAGAATTGCTTGCCTTCCTCCAATTGCTCGGTTACACTCTTCTCCGTCTTGCAATAGGCAGGGTTAAACGTCTGATTATTGCAATACGTACACCCGCCATATCCTACCGTCCCATCGCGGTTGGGACAAGTGAATCCGGCATTCAGGGAAATCTTCTGCACCTTGTACGGAAAGTGTGCCGAGAGGTAGGCCGAAAGGTCATTGTATCGGGGTTCATTCATTTTCATAACACAAAGATAGACAATTCCGAACAAAAGTTTTATCTTTGTCGCCAAGAAAAATTCAAAAACCTCTATACACATGAAAAAGTTAAGTATTCTGATGATGTTTTGCCTGTGCGCATTGCTTGGCTATGCCCAACAGGTAACCTTACAAGAAGTAGCCACCGGCGCTTATCGCACGGAAGGCATTTATGGCATCAAGCCGATGCTGGATGGAGAACACTACACACGCATCAGCGCCGACCGCAAGAAAATCGTGAAGTATTCGTTCAAGACTGGTCAGGAAGTAGGCACCATATTCGATGTGTCAACCGCCCGCGATTGCAACTTGCGCTCGTTCGATGACTACATCATGTCGCCCGATGAAACGAAGATTCTGATTCAGACAGAAACCAAGGCTATCTACCGACGTTCCTTCACCGCCGTACATTACATTTTCAATGTACGCAACAACACCCTTGAACCCTTGTCAGACGGAGGTCCGCAACAAGTTCCCTTGTTCTCGCCCGACGGCAACCAGATTGCTTTCGTCCGTGACAACAACATCTACCTGGTGAAACTTCTCTTCGGCAATAGCGAATCGCAAGTGACCAAGGACGGCAAGTTCAACCACGTGCTGAACGGTATTCCCGACTGGGTGTATGAAGAAGAATTCGGCTTTAACCGTGCCTTCGATTTCAGTGCAGACGGCACGATGTTGGCCTACATCCGCTTCGACGAGAGCCAAGTGCCGATGTATTCATTCCCATGGTACAAGGGATTGAAACCTTCCCTCGATGAATACACCGTTTATCCGGGGGCTTACGAATACAAGTACCCCATGCCGGGAGTCGATAACTCGAAAGTAACCGTACACACCTTCGACATCAAGAGCAAAGTGACTCGCCAGATGGATCTTCCTTTGGACGCAGACGGTTACATCCCACGCATCCAGTTTACCGACAATCCGGATGTATTGGCCATCTCGACCTTGAATCGCCATCAGAACCGTTTCGATTTGTACTTCTGCAATCCCCGAAGCACACTTTGCAAGCTTGTGGTACGCGATGAAGCCGAACAATACATCAAGGAAGAAGCCTATGGCAACATGGTCTTCTATCCCGAAAACTTCGTGATGATGAGCGAACGCGACGGATACAACCATCTTTATCTCTATTCGGCCGGCGGTAACCTTATCAAGCAAATCACCAAGGGTCAGTTCGAAGTGAAGAGCTTCTTAGGTTGGGACAAGAAAAGCAATACCTATTATTATACCAGCAACGAAGGAAGCCCGCTCCGCACCGCCATTTATAAAATCGACGGCAAAGGACGCAAGACCAAGCTCTCGAGCAAGGAAGGTACAAACAGTGCCATCTTCAGCAAGAGCATGAAGTATTACATCAACACCTTCTCGAACATCAGCACCCCGACACAGATTACCATCAATGACAATACGGGCAAGACGCTCACTACCTTGGTGGACAACAAACGACTGGCAGAAAAGGTCTCCAACCTGAATATGGTAAGCAAGGAATTCTTCACCTTCAAGACATCGGATGGCACCGAACTGAACGGATGGATGATGAAACCTGCCAATTTCGACCCGAACAAGAAATATCCGGTCATCATGCACCAATATAGCGGCCCTGGCTCCCAACAAGTCATCGACCGTTGGAATATCGGTTCACGTAGCGACGGAGGCATGTTCGAGACCTATATGGCACAACACGGCTTCATCTCTGTCTGTGTGGACGGACGTGGCACCGGTGGACGTGGTGCAGCCTTCGAAAAATGCACCTATTTGAACCTCGGCGTGAAGGAAGCCCGCGACCAAGTGGAAACCGCCCTTTACCTCGGCACCCTTCCTTACGTGGATGCCAAGAACATCGGCATCTGGGGATGGAGCTTCGGTGGATACACCACATTAATGGCTATGAGTGAAGGTACACCGGTATTCAAGGCGGGTGTAGCCGTAGCAGCTCCAAGCGACTGGCGTTTCTACGATACGGTATATACCGAACGCTTCATGCGCACTCCGAAGGAAAACATGGAAGGTTACGAAGCTTCATCGGCCATGAACCGTGTCGATAAACTTCATGGCGAACTCCTCCTGATGCATGGTACCGCCGACGACAATGTACACCTCCGCAACGCATCCGAATATAGCGAAGCCCTCGTACAGGCCGACAAGCAATTCGATATGCACATCTACACGAACCGCAACCACGGCATCCGTGGCGGTAACACTACCAAGCATTTGTTGACTCGCGTTACGAATCACTTCATTGAGCATTTGAAGTAATACAATAAAAATGTCGTGTCATTCAGAGCGAATTCTGAATGACACGACATTTTTATTGTGACTCTGTATTATGACACAGCCTCAAAGTTCTCCTACAGAAAACATCATTTCCACAACTCTTTCGGCAAGTCAAATTCCACCAATGCGTCATCAGGCATCAGAGCCTGGCCATACAGTTTATGACGCTTCCGGTCAAGGGCTATTTCACTCAAATTACAATCCAGCTTCAGGCAAGCCACCTTTTCACCCTGATGGTTGAAAACCAAGATTTCGTCCGAATAACGTCCCGATTTACCCGCTTCAATATCCCAAAGCAAGCCGTCACGATACAACAAATAAATATAGTTGTCATCAGCCTGTAAACTGAACAAAGGACCTTTGGAAGATTCACGGCTGAACTTTACGTCACCATTCGAGACTGCATAATGCGGAGTGTCATAATAGAGGCTCCAATCCTTCTCCATCTTACCATCACGCAAAGTATAGGACGCAAGATAAGGCAAATCTGATGTACCGAAAAACACCTTGTTCTTATAAACGTGCATTTCCCCTTGAAGTCGATTACCTGACACATAGGAATCTATTTCCTCCTTGATGGGAGATTCTCCGAAACTATATATAGGAACCAATGCACTATCCAGCAGATTGAAGAAACGTCCTTCACCCGCTTCAAGCTTTGAGACAAAATGGGAATCACCAATCTTCGTATACATTATATCCCTTGGCACAAGCTCCCCCTTTTTAGGCTTATATTCGCCTTTCAGGCGTATTCTTTCCCGTATATCCAACCCTCCATCTTTCTCGGTCACACCGATAATGGCCAACACATTATGATTGAGGTCATTCATTGCGAACTCATCACCGTCCGTATAGGTCAGTACAGGCTGAATGAATTCTCCAGGTCCTTGACCAAGACGGCCATAAGAAGCGACCTCCTCCATATTCCTGTCTATAGCATAAAAATGGCATAGGGTATCACGCTCCATCGACGAGGAAACAATCAAATAGTCACCCATAACAGACAACAGCGGATATCGGATAATCAGCTCCTTATAGTATTTATACTTCAACTCATATCTCTTTACTTCAGGAGCTTCTTTCTTTTCAAAAGAACCGCAACCATACATTGCCAACAACAGCAAACTGAAAACAACAAATTTCTTCATAATCATTCCTGCTAAATCCAACTAATTACGATTGTTGTGTATGATGAGATGAAGATTTCGTAAGAAAGACCCTGTCATACGCAACGTCCTTCTGGGCATTGAGCACATTGATACCAGCCACTATTGCAATGGCAGCCACAAATGCGGATTTCATTAATTTTGTTTTCATTTGTTCCTGATTTTAAAATTTCCAGTTCTTCTGTTACGGCATCTGCCTTTTTCGGGATGTGCTCTATCTCCACCGTGAATCCAGCCAATCACCGATTTGCCCGATTCAATTTTTATACTTATATTTGCATCGGTTTATCCTCCTATTCGTTAGGGAGAGCAGACGGGGAGAGAAAAGAAAACGCATTGGAAGTGAGGTTCTTTTCCTCCCACTTTTATTCTCATTGGTTAATACTATGTTTATACATTCAAATCCTTCGCGATACTCTAAATGACTTTCTGAATCACCTTATAAAATTAACCAGATGGATTATTTTATACACATCGAATCAATAATACGTCTAATTTCCTTGGAATATTTCTGCAAAGGAACATCTTTACAATCCGAAAAAACATCCAATGATATGATTGCATTTTTTTCCTTTAAATAATATTCAGTGGCATACACACTATCATTTCTATTCAATGAAGGATTAAATCTGGCTATTAATTTTTGAATGGGATATACACTACGTCCATTACTATCAAAAGGTTCCAATTCTATATATGACAAAGGTTTCACTTGAGGACGGTTCTTTAAATAATCCAAATAGGAATCCAATTGAATATCATCTTCCTGCGAAGAACATGCATACGTAATACACAAGCTACCTAAATCCTGCTTTTTCTTCTTTCCCTTCTCTCTGTTAAAGAAATAATAATAAATCCTTTTATACCCATCTTTTTCCTCAAAATCCAACTCTTCGAAATTTTTACGAGATGCTTTACTCATCGGATATTCTGAGAGCATTTTAAATGACAAGAAATCATTAGAATACGGAGTAAGTTCTGCATTAGAAGCAGGCAACAAATCATATATGTAAATCTGATTCATATCTATGAATGAAGTTGCATAAAGTGTATTGTCTTTTACAGCTATAGTTACAACAGGTTTATCCAACTTATAACGATTTACGACATTACCCGACCAGTCAAAAACCAATATTTCCGGAGAAAAAGATTCAACATTCATTCCAACATCCTTTTTTGTCCGTTTAATCCACATCACATATACATATTCTGATGTAACATATGGTTCTGTAAAATAAATTGTTTTATCATCTTTTTGAATAGAACCTGGAGAATTTGTACCTACACATACCTGTCTCTCCAATTGACCAGATGAAGAATATATACGGACAACCGGATAATGACAGTAGAACATCATTTTTCTACCATCAGAAGGATGGACACAAATCGCTTTCATATAAGCAATTTGTTTGTCTATTGGCATATTTAAATTTTCATCCCAATCCGGCATTTTTCCATAAGACACCTCAGCGCCACTTCTTACATTGAATATTCTATATTCCGACGAAAGATCCTCAACATTGGCATTAGACACATAAAGAGAATCGTCTTGTTTTTTAAAAGCATTGAAAACTTCCCTACCATGTCGCAACGCAACCGGAAATTCAACTTTTATCAAAGATTTCGGATCCGACAAGTCCTTTGACTTAAGAACAAAATTGTCCACAAACATAAACTTGTCATCATAAATAAATGACTCTTGATCAACAACAGACAGATCTTGAGGCCCAGGACCTATATTCCCAAAGCTATATTCATAAGAAAGTTCCGGGAAATCAAAAACCTTGAATATACCTTCATCCGTATTGTCCCTTATCACTAATTTATTTCCACAAACCAACATTTTTGACGGCATATACAAATCTACCGGAATGGAAGCAACTTTAGCTTCCAGAGAACAGCATTCCGGAAGTTCCAATACTTCAAAACTCTCTTTTCCACAAGATTGGAAAAAGAACGACATCAAAAATATCCAATATATATATTTCATTTTTAGTCCCAAATAAATGAAACGAGGGTGCATCAAAAAAACATCAATCATATCGTTGTAACATCTATGGCGAATTCAACCTGCAAATGCAATCGAATTCTAATTTGTTAATAATAAATTAAATTTCTCATTTGGTGTGAGATAACCAAGCCTCTTTCTGGGTCTATTGTTCAACTTGTTCTCAACCCAGGTAACAAACTCATCAGTTATTTCACTGAAGTCCGTTCCTTTGGGGATGTATTGCCTGATGAGACCGTTCATATTCTCATTGGCTCCACGTTCCCAAGAATGACACGGTGTACAAAAATAGAAAGAAATTTCCAATTTCTCCGCTATTTCCTGATGTCTTGCAAATTCTTTTCCATTGTCTGCCGTTATCGTATGTATCAAGTCTTTTATAGGCTGCAACGCTTCGATGGTTTTCAAGGCTAACGGGGCGGCATCTTTCCCCGAAAGCTTGCGGATCCATACCTTGGAGGTAAGCCTGTCGTTGATGGTGACAAGTGCTCCTTTATGGTTGCTTCTTAGAACTGTATCTATTTCCAAATCTCCAAATCTTTCCTTTAGGTTCACTATTGCAGGGCGTTCTTCTATATCCACACGATTGGGGATGTATCCTCTTCCTGCAAGGGAATTCCCACGTTTGTTGTATTTCTTCCCTTTTCGACGAAGGTATTGGTACAGAGTACCTTTCTTGCGTTTGTCTTCCCATATCCAACGATACATCGTCTCATGGGAGACCATGGCAAATCCTTCCACATTGCTGCGTCCCTTTATCTGTTCAGGACTATAACCTTCTTCCTTCATTCACAATCTTAAATGCAAAGCTACAAAAAACAAACGAAACCACATATATTTAGAATGAAAAGTTGAAAATCTTCTTCAGGAAGTTCAGACCCACTAAGCATCAGGTAGTTACAATGAACTTCCGTGCTGAAGTTCCTTTATGACGATGTTTTTTGGGTAAGCGTCTCCACGATTCTCACCCATGAATAAATCGGGGCTGATAATATAAAATTATCCCCTCTTCCATTTGTCCGGTAATAGATCCCTGTATTTTTGCAAGGGTGTGTTTGGCTGCCATTCTGCAGTCCTGTCAATA